>JAKFXU010000242.1 GCA_021731215.1 Rhodoferax sp. | reverse complement strand
GGGGTGTGGGCGAGACGCACTGGGGCTGCCTGGCGCAAAAGGCGCGGCTCAAGGGCGATTGGCTGGTCAAGTTACCGGCCGTTTTTACCCCGCGCCAGGCGATGGCCATTGGCACCGCCGGCTATACCGCGATGCTGTGTGTCATGGCGCTGGAAGACCATGGCATCACATCAGGCGCGGGCGAAGTGCTGGTCACCGGCGCCACCGGCGGGGTCGGCAGCGTGGCGGTCGCGTTGCTGGGCAAGCTGGGCTACACGGTGGTGGCGGCCACCGGCAAAGCCGGCGAGGAGGCCTATCTCAAGGCGCTGGGGGCCACCAGCGTGGTGGAGCGCGGCTTGCTGAGCAACCCGGGCAAGCCGTTCCAGAAGGAGCGCTGGGCGGCGGTAGTGGATGCGCTCGGTTCCCACACGCTGGCCAACGCCCTGGCACAAACGCGCTATGGCGGCGTGGTGGCCGCCTGCGGGCTGGCGCAGGGCATGGATTTGCCCACCAGCGTGATGCCTTTTATTTTGCGTGGCGTGACGCTGGCCGGCATTGATTCTGTCATGGCACCGCTGGCCAAACGCCAGCGTGCCTGGGACCGGCTCGCGCGCGACCTGGATCCGACCTTGCTGGAGTCGATGATTGAAGAGATTGAACTCGAGGCGGCCATTGCCAAGGCGCACGACCTGATGGCGGGCAAAGTGCGGGGCCGCGTGGTGGTGAAGACCGGCCCTTGAGCGGGCTTCGGACTGGCCCCGACACCTGCGGTTTAATTAGCAATTGCCCGAAATAGCCCAACCTCCCCAGAAAGTTTGCCATGTTGCTCGATGCCGCCCAATCCCAACTCGTCCTGGTGGACTATCAAACCCGCCTGTTGCCTGTCATTTTTGAAAGCGATTGGGTGCTGGCCAATGCCGTGCGCCTGGGGCAACTGGCGCGCCTGATGGCGGTGCCGGTTTGGGGGACTGAGCAAAACCCGTCCAAACTGGGTGAGAACGTGGCCGAGCTTCGGGCGCTGTGTGCCCAGACCTTGAGCAAAATGCATTTCAGCGGCGTGGAGGAGGGCCTGGGCGAGTGGCTGCGCCCGCCTGCCAAACCGGTGACCGGCAATGCCCGCAGTTTGCCCAAACACCTGCAGAAGCCCGTTGCAAGCGCGGCGGAGCGCAATACGGTGCTGATCGCCGGCTGCGAGGCTCATGTCTGCCTGCTGCAAACCGCACTCGATTTGCTGGAAGATGAGTTTGAGGTCTGGGTCGTGACCGACGCCTGCGGCTCGCGCACCGAGCGCAATCGGGACGCGGCGTTTGATCGCCTGGCTGGTGCCGGTGCCGAGCTGGTGACGACCGAGATGGTGGCCTTTGAATGGCTGCGCAGCGCCGAGCACCCGGCGTTCAAGTCGGTTCAGGCGCTGATCAAGTAAGTCACGGCAAGCCGCTGCTGCATTTTTTTGGCAAGTCAGGCTGCTGCAAGCTGATTGCGGATAATTATAAATTATGTTCACGGACCCGACTGGAGACACAACAATGACGACCTATGCTGAATTCCACCGTCGCTCGATCGCCGAGCCCGATGCCTTCTGGGCCGAACAGGCGCAACTGGTTGATTGGCAAACCCCGCCGCAACAAATTTGCGACTACAGCAATCCGCCGTTTGCCAAGTGGTTCGTCGGGGGTACCACCAACCTGTGCCATAACGCGGTCGACCGCCACCTCAAAGACCGAGCCGAACAGGCGGCGCTGATTTTTGTCTCCACCGAGACCAACCAGGAAAAGGTTTATTCCTTTCGCGAACTGCATGCTGAAGTGCAGCGCATGGCGGCCGCATTCAAAGAGTTGGGGGTGCAAAAAGGGGATCGGGTGTTGATTTACATGCCGATGGTTGCCGAGGCCGCGTTCGCCATGCTGGCGTGTACGCGCATTGGTGCGATCCACTCGGTGGTGTTTGGTGGTTTTGCCTCGGGCTCGCTGGCCTCGCGTATCGAGGATGCGCAACCTAGCTTGATCATCAGCGCCGACGCCGGTTCGCGCGGCGGCAAAGCGGTGGCCTACAAGCCCTTGCTGGACGAGGCGATTCGCCTGTCAAGCTACCAACCCGAGGCCGTGCTGCTGGTCGATCGTGGGTTGAGCGCGATGGATTGGGTGGCGGGGCGCGACCATTTGTGGGGCGCCTTGCGGCAAAAACACCTGACCACGGTGGTGCCGTGCGAGTGGGTCGAGGCCACGCATCCGAGCTACACGCTCTACACCAGCGGCACCACCGGCAAGCCCAAAGGCGTGCAGCGCGATACCGGCGGCTACGCCGTGGCATTGGCCGCCAGCATGAAGTACATCTACTGCGGCAAGGCGGGCGAAACTTATTTTTCCACCAGCGACATCGGCTGGGTGGTGGGCCACAGCTACATCATCTACGGCCCGCTGATTGCCGGCATGGCCACCCTCATGTACGAGGGCCTGCCCACACGTCCGGACGGCGGCATCTGGTGGAGTCTGGTGGAGAAATACAAAGTCGCCGTGATGTTCAGCGCGCCCACGGCGGTGCGGGTGCTGAAGAAGCAGGACCCGGCCTTGCTGACCCAATACGACCTCTCCAGCCTGCGCGCGCTGTTCCTGGCCGGCGAGCCGCTGGACGAACCTACCGCCCAGTGGATCAGCCAGGGGCTGGGCAAACCCATCATCGACAATTACTGGCAGACCGAGACCGGCTGGCCGATTCTTTCTCTTTGCAATGGAGTGGAACAGGCGCCCACCAAGTTCGGTTCACCCGGCAAGGCGGTCTATGGTTACAACGTCAAGTTGCTCGACGACCAGACCGGCTTGGAGTTGACCGGCCCCAACCAGAAAGGCGTGGTCGCCATCGAAGGCCCGCTGCCGCCGGGCTGCATGCAAACCGTGTGGCGCGACGACGAGCGCTTCGTCAAGACTTACTGGTCCAGCGTGCCGGGGAGAATGGTTTACAGCACCTTCGACTGGGGTATCCGCGATGCCGATGGCTACTTTTTCATCCTGGGCCGCACCGACGACGTCATCAATGTGGCCGGGCACCGCCTTGGCACGCGCGAGATTGAAGAGAGCATCTCGGCTCACCCTAACGTGGCCGAGGTGGCGGTGGTGGGTGTGGCCGATCAGCTCAAGGGCCAGGTCGCGATGGCATTTGCCGTGGTGAAAGACGCCAGTCTGATCGGCGATGAAGCCGCACGCCTCAAGCTCGAAGGTGAAATCATGAAAATGGTGGACCGGGATCTGGGTGCGGTGGCGCGACCAGCGCGCGTGCGCTTTGTCACGATCCTGCCCAAAACCCGCAGTGGCAAGCTGCTGCGCCGGGCGGTGCAGGCGGTCTGTGAAGGGCGCGATCCGGGCGATCTAACGACCATGGATGACCCGGCCGCGCTACAACAGATCAAGGATCTGATGGCGGTTTAGCATGGCACCGGAGGTCGGCATTTTTTAGCCGCGTTTTTTAGTGGCACAATTGGGCCCGTTACTAGGCCCTTCCAGCGCCGCAGTCGCATCCGCCAAACGGTTCAGCCGGGACGCGGAAGGTTAATCAATCAGCAGCTTTAACCAGCTAATGTTCCCTGCAGGGGAACGGAGGTCAGCGGAAAATGAGTGAGACTACGTCCCAGGGCGCCCATCCGACTTCGTCGGCGTCGTCTGTGTACCAAGCCTATCAGGCCAACACCTACCTTTTTGGCGGCAACGCACCGTACGTCGAAGAGATGTACGAGAACTACCTGGCCAATCCCGGCAGCGTGCCGGACAACTGGCGTGATTATTTCGATGCGTTGCAAAATGTGCCGGCCGTGGACGGCAGCAACGCCCGTGACGTTCCCCATCTGCCGGTCATCAATGCTTTTGCCGATCGTGCCAAACATGGGGGCACCAAAGTGGTGCTGGCCAGTGTCGATGCCGAGATGGGTCGCAAGCGCACTGCGGTGCAGCAACTGATTGCCGCCTACCGCAATGTCGGCGCGCGCTGGGCTGATCTGGACCCCCTGAAGCGCACCGAGCGCGAGAAAATTCCAGAGCTCGAGCCCTCGTTTTATGGCTTCAGCGATGCCGATCAGGAAGCGGTGTTCGACACCAGCAACACCTTCTTTGGTCGCGAGACCATGAGCCTGCGCGAATTGATGAACGCGTTGCACCAGACCTATTGCGGCACGCTTGGCGCGGAGTACATGTACACCACGGACCAGAACCAAAAGCGCTGGTGGCAGCAAAAGTTGGAGTCCATCCGCAGCAAACCCACTTTCACAGCGGACAAACAAAAGCACATCCTGAACCGTTTGACGGCGGCCGAGGGGCTGGAGCGCTTCTTGCACACCAGGTACGTCGGGCAAAAGCGCTTTTCGCTCGAAGGCGGCGAGAGCTTCATCGCCTCCCTGGACGAGCTGATTCAAATGGCCGGCGCCAAAGGGGTGCAGGAGATCGTGATTGGCATGGCCCACCGCGGCCGCCTTAACGTGCTGGTGAACTCGCTGGGCAAGATGCCGGCCGATCTGTTTGCCGAATTCGACCACACCGCCCCGGCAGAACTGCCCAGCGGTGACGTGAAATACCACCAGGGCTTCAGCTCTGATGTGTCCAGTCCCGGCGGGCCGGTGCACCTGACCCTGGCCTTCAATCCATCGCATCTGGAGATCGTCAACCCGGTGGTGGAGGGCTCGGTGCGGGCCCGCATGGATCGACGCGGCGACCCACACGGCAAGCAGGTGTTGCCGGTGCTGGTGCACGGCGACGCCGCCTTTGCCGGACAGGGCGTGGTGATGGAAACGCTGGCACTGGCCGAGACCCGTGGCTACTCCACCGGCGGTACCGTGCACATCGTGATCAACAACCAGATTGGTTTCACCACCAGCGATCCGCGCGACACCCGCTCATCCCTGTACTGCACCGACATCGTCAAGATGATCGAGTCGCCGGTGCTGCATGTGAACGCAGATGACCCCGAGGCCGTGGTGCTGGCCACCCAACTGGCGCTGGAGTTCCGCCTGGAGTTCCGCAAGGACGTGGTGGTCGACATCATCTGCTTCCGCAAGTTGGGGCATAACGAGCAGGACACGCCGGCGCTGACCCAGCCGCTGATGTACAAGAAAATCGCGCAGCACCCCGGTACCCGCCGTCTGTACGCCGACAAGCTGGCGGCGCAGGGCTTGGGTGCGGAGCTCGGTGATGAGATGGTGCGGGCCTACCGCGCGGCGATGGACGCCGGTGTCCATACGGTCGATCCGGTGCTGACCAATTTCAAGAGCAAGTACGCGGTGGACTGGACGCCCTACATTGGCAAGAAATGGACCGACGTCGGTGATACCGCGATTCCGATGGCCGAGTGGAAACGCTTGGCGGAGCGGATGACCACCCTGCCAGCCAATATTACGCCGCACCAGTTGGTGCGAAAAGTGTATGACGACCGCGCCGCCATGGGACGTGGCGACATCCCGGTCGACTGGGGCATGGGCGAACACATGGCGTTTGCCTCGCTGGTGGCCAGCGGCTACCCGGTGCGCCTGAGCGGTGAGGATTGTGGCCGCGGCACGTTCACCCACCGGCATGCCGTGATTCACGACCAGAATCGTGAAAAGTTTGACGAAGGCATCTATACACCGCTACAACACGTGGCGGACGGGCAGGCACCGTTCGTGGTGATTGACTCCATCCTGTCGGAAGAAGCGGTGCTGGCATTTGAATACGGCTATGCCTCGAACGACCCCAACACGCTGGTGATCTGGGAAGCCCAGTTTGGCGATTTCGTCAATGGCGCCCAGGTGGTGATCGACCAGTTCATCGCCTCGGGCGAGGTGAAATGGGGCCGCGTCAATGGCATTACCATGATGCTGCCGCATGGCTACGAAGGCCAGGGCCCGGAGCACAGCTCGGCGCGGCTGGAGCGTTTCATGCAGCTCAGTGCCGATACCAATATGCAGGTGGTGCAGCCGACCACGGCCAGCCAGATTTTCCACCTGCTGCGCCGGCAGATGGTGCGCAATATTCGCAAGCCCTTGATCATCCTGACGCCCAAGTCGTTGTTGCGGGCCAAGGACGCGGCGTCGCCGCTGTCGGAGTTCACCAAGGGCGGTTTTCAAACCGTCATTCCCGAGCACAAGGAACTCAAGGCCGAAAAAGTCAAGCGCGTGGTGGCCTGCTCCGGCAAGGTCTACTATGACCTGGTCAAAAAGCGGGAAGAAAAAGGCACGGATGACGTCGCCCTCCTGCGGGTGGAGCAGCTTTATCCGTTCCCGCACAAAGCGTTTGCCGCCGAGCTCAAGAAGTACCCCAATGTGACCGAGTTGGTGTGGTGCCAGGATGAGCCGCAGAACCAGGGGGCCTGGTTCTTCGTGCAGCATTACATCTTTGAGAACATGACCGATGGGCAAAAACTGGGCTATTCTGGTCGCGCCGCCTCTGCCTCGCCGGCGGTAGGTTACTCGCATCTGCACCAGGAGCAGCAAAAAGCGCTGGTGGAAGGTGCGTTTGGCAAGGTCAAGGGCTTTGCCCTGAGCAAATAAGGCTGACCGAGTTCCTTCAGCATGGCGGCACAGTGATCAAGGCCGGTGCCGCCAACCTTGAAAAAACACATACCGAAAGAATTGATATGGCTATCGTAGAAGTGAAAGTTCCGCAACTGTCGGAATCCGTGGCTGAGGCGACCATGCTGCAGTGGAAAAAGATGGTGGGTGAAACCGTCGCGATCGACGAAATCCTGATCGAGATCGAAACTGACAAAGTCGTGCTGGAAGTGCCGGCGCCCGCCGCTGGTGTACTGGTCGAACTGGTGGTGGGCGATGGCGCCACGGTGGCGGCCGAACAATTGATTGCCCGCATTGACACCGAGGGCAAGGCCGGTGCGCTGGCGCCCGTTGCTGCACCAGCGGCGATTGCGGCTCAGGTGGCGGCCCCCACCGCCAGTGTCTCCATGGCCGGCGTGGCCATGCCGGCCGCCGCCAAGCTGATGGCGGATAACAAGCTCGCGGCCAGCTCCGTGCCTGGCACCGGCAAAGACGGTCGGGTCACCAAGGGTGACGTGCTCGGCGCGGTGGCGTCCGGGTCTGCTGCCAAGGCGGTCGCCGCTGCCGTCATGCCAGCGCGGCCGGTTGCCGCTTTCTTGCCCCAGGTGGCCGCCCCCAGCGTCGCGCTCGGTGAGCGCCCCGAGCAGCGCGTGCCGATGAGCCGCCTGCGCGCCCGCGTGGCCGAGCGTCTGTTGCAGTCGCAGTCCACCAACGCGATTCTGACCACCTTCAACGAGGTCAACATGGCGCCGGTGATGGAAATGCGCAAGCGCTTCCAGGACAAGTTCGAGAAAGAACACGGCGTCAAGATTGGCTTCATGAGCTTCTTCGTCAAGGCCGCAGTGCATGCGCTCAAAAAATACCCGGTGCTCAATGCCTCGGTCGACGGCAACGACATCGTCTACCACGGCTACTTTGACATCGGCATTGCGGTCGGGTCGCCGCGCGGCCTGGTGGTGCCGATTCTGCGTAATGCCGATCAAATGAGCTTTGCCGACATCGAGAAGAAAATTGCCGAGTACGGTGCCAAGGCGCGTGACGGCAAGCTCGGCATTGAAGAAATGACCGGTGGCACCTTCTCCATCTCCAATGGCGGCGTGTTCGGCTCCATGCTGTCCACCCCCATCATCAACCCGCCGCAGTCGGCCATTCTGGGGGTGCACGCCACCAAGGACCGGGCCGTGGTGGAAAACGGCCAGGTGGTGGTGCGGCCCATCAACTACCTTGCCATGAGCTACGACCACCGCATCATCGACGGCCGCGAGGCGGTGCTCGGCCTGGTGGCGATGAAGGAAGCGCTGGAAGACCCGGCCCGTTTGTTGTTTGACATCTGAAGGAAACAGCATGTTCAAACAATTCGACGTGATCGTCATCGGCGGTGGCCCGGGTGGCTACATCGCTGCCATCCGTGCCGCGCAACTGGGTATGAACGTGGCCTGCATCGATGAATGGAAAAACAGCAAGGGCGGCCCGGCGCTGGGCGGTACCTGCACCAACGTCGGCTGCATCCCGAGCAAGGCGCTGTTGCAGTCGTCCGAGCATTTTGACCATGCCAGCCATCACTTTGCCGAGCACGGCATTTCAGTCTCCGACCTGAGTCTGGACCTGGCCAGGATGGTGGCGCGCAAGGATACCGTGGTCAAGCAGAACAACGACGGCATCCAGTACCTGTTGAAGAAGAACAAGGTCAGCTTCTTCCACGGTCGGGGTTCCTTCGCACAAGCCGTCGAGGGCGGCTACCAGATCAAGGTGGCCGGTGCGGCCGAGGAAACCCTGGTGGGCCAGCAGATCGTCGTGGCCACTGGCTCCACGGCGCGGGCCTTGCCGGGTACGCCGTTCGATGAGGCAATGGTCCTGTCCAACGATGGCGCACTGCGCATGGGTGCGGTGCCCAAAAAATTGGGCCTGATTGGCTCCGGCGTGATCGGGCTGGAGATGGGTTCGGTCT
>JAKFXU010000243.1 GCA_021731215.1 Rhodoferax sp. | reverse complement strand
TTCCCGCTCCAGACCAAAACGCGGGTGCATCAGATTGTTGGCCAGTTCCCCGGAACTGGTAAACAGCAGCAAACCTTCGGTGTTGAGATCAAGCCGTCCGACCGATTGCCATTTACCTTGAAACAGCTTGGGCAGTCTGCGAAACACGGTCGGGCGATTCTGCGGATCGTCGTGTGTCACCACCTCGCCGACCGGCTTGTGATAGGCAATCACCCGCGGCGGCGGCGCGTCAATACGAAACCTGATCGGCTTGCCGTTGACTTTGACGTGATCGCCGAACTGGATGCGCTGGCCAATATGGGCCGGTTCGTTGTTGACCGTGATGCGGCCCTCCATGATCAACTGCTCCATCTCCAGTCGCGATCCCATGCCGGCCTGCGCCAGCACTTTGTGCAACTTGGGGGTTTCAGCCATGGGCGCCAGCACGCGCTTGACCGGAACCAGGTCGGCGCTTTCTTCATCGGCGTCGAACTGCCCGGACACCACATCCTCAAAGCGATTAGCCGTGCTCACGGGCGCCGGCTGGTTTTCATCGGCGGGCCGCAGTCGCGCCGTCACGGCCGATCTGGAGCCTTCACCCGCATCCGAACCCTGGTGAAGCGCGTCCTGTGCTTCAGCGGGCTGCTGATCGCCCTGATTAATCGCCTGCGCTTTCATCCGGGCCGCAGTGTCAATATTGTTTTCGGTCATGGTTGAGTCCCCGTCAAGAAAAATAGTTCACCACTTGAGCCGGCCTCGCCGCTGGCGACAGTTAGCGCCGCAACGCCATCGTGATCCAAGGTCGCAGCCAGCGCCGGTGGCCGATCAAGTTCAGTCTGGAGCGTCGATGCGCTCAGGCCGAGCGCCTCCATGGCGCTGGCCTGCGGCTCGGGCGTGTCGAGCAAGGGCAACTGATCAAGGGAGGAAAGTCCCAGATCGTCCAGAAAATGCTTGGTGGTGGCAAACAACGCGGGTCGCCCGATGGCTTCGCGGTGGCCAATCACCTCGACCCAGCCTCGGTCTTCCAGTTGTTTGAGCAGCAGTGAATTGACCGTCACACCCCGTATCTCTTCAATATCGCCGCGCGTTACCGGTTGCCGGTAGGCAATGATCGCCAGCGTTTCCAGCGTGGCGCGGGTATAGCGCGGGGGCTTTTCCGGATGCAGCCGATCCAGATACTGCCGCATTTCAGGTCGGCTTTGAAAACGCCAGCCGGTCGCCACGTTCACCAGCTCTACTCCGCGCTGCGCCCAGTCCTGCTGCAGTTCCAGCAGCAACACCTTGAGCGTGTCCAGGCCCAAGCCGTCGTCAAACAACACACGCAGATCGCGTAGCTGCAAGGGTTGCGGCGAGCAAATCAAGGCGGTTTCCAGGATGCGCTTGGCATCCGCCGTATTCATGGTCTTGTAATTCCGGGAAAGGCACCATCAAGGTGCAAAATCAGTACGATTCATTAGGGGCGCAGCCGGCAGATTGACAAATCTGTAGCGCGTACCCCGGCTGCTTGCCGGGGCGCTGGTTTTTCACCATCAGGATTCATTGTAACTTAGGCCCCATTGCGCCAAGGCAAGGCTCAAGTCAGGCGGCAGCATGGCCTGAAAGACCATCGGCTGTTGCGTTACCGGGTGGGTAAAAGCGAGACGACGCGCGTGCAGCGCCTGGCGTCGCAGGCCCGCTGCGGCCAGCCCGCCATACAGTTCATCGGCCACCAGGGGATGCGCAATCGATGCCATGTGGACGCGGATTTGATGGGTTCGGCCGGTGTGCAAGGTACACCGAACCAGACAGCCCTGATCGCAGTTTTGCAGCAGTTCAATATCGGTTCTGGCCAGCTTGCCCGGATTTTTATCCAGGTCGACCACCGCCATGCGCAGCCGATTGCGCGGGTCGCGGCCGATCGGCGCGTTGACTTCGCGTGTCCGGCGCCCCACCCAGGGGCCATGCGCCAGCGCCAGATACTGACGGCCCACCTCGCGCGCGGCAATGGCTCGCACCAAGGCATCCATCACTGCGCGCGTGCGGGCCACCACCATCAAGCCGCTGGTATCCTTGTCCAAGCGGTGCACAATGCCGGCGCGCGGCAAGTTGCTGGCGCCGGCGTCATAGGCCAGCAAGCCATTGAGCAGCGTGCCACTCCAGTTGCCAGGTGCCGGATGAACCACCAGTCCGGCCGGCTTGTTGAGCACCAGCAGATGCTCGTCCTCAAACACGATCTCCAGCGCCATGGCTTGCGGCTTGAACGCCTGGCTTTGCGGCGTGGGCCGCAATTCGATGGTCCCAAGATCCGCCGCCTTGACGCGCGTCGATGGCTTTGCGACCACTGCGCCGTTGATCGTGACCGCCCCCAAATCAATCAGTTGCTGCAGGTAGCTGCGTGAAAACTCGGGCACCAACTCAACCAGCGCCCGGTCCAGCCGCAGCCCATGCTGAGCCGGACCGAACAGCAGCGGGCGCAATTCCAGCTCTGCTCCGGTGTCGGCCCGGTCTTCAGCATCGTCACCATCGAGCCCGCCCGATATAATCAATTCGGAATTTTTCAAGAAAGTTGTCCTTCTATGCTTCGAGCTAAATTATCGGTGCTCTGCGCCTGGTCGCTGACCGGTGCGGCAATGCTGCTGGCCGGGTGCTCCTCCACCCCGCAGGACGACACGGCGGGCTGGAGCCCCAACAAAATCTACGCGGAAGCCAAGGATGAGCTGAGTTCTGGAGGCTACGACAAGGCCGTGACGCTGCTTGAAAAACTCGAAGGTCGCGCCGCTGGAACCCCGTTGGCGCAACAGGCCCAGCTTGACAAGGCATACGCCCATTACAAGGCCGGCGAGGCAGCGCAGGCCATTGCCACCCTCGATCGCTTCATGAAACTGCACCCGGCCAGTCCCGCGCTTGATTACGCCTTGTACCTCAAAGGCATTGTCAACTTCAATGACGATCTGGGCATGTTCTCCGCCATTACGCGCCAAGACCTGGCGGAACGGGACCAGAAAGCCGCCAAGGAATCGTTCGAGTCATTCCGGGAACTGGTTAACCGCTTCCCGGCATCGCGTTACACGCCAGATGCCAGCCAGCGTATGAATTACATCGTCAACTCGCTGGCCCAGTACGAGGTGCACGTGGCACGCTACTATTTCAGCCGGGGCGCCTATGTGGCGGCCATCAACCGGGCGCAACTGGCGCTGACCGACTACCAGGGCGTGCCGGCACTGGAAGAGGCGCTGTTCATCCTGGTCAAGTCCTATGACGCACTGGGCATGGCGCAGTTGCGTGACGATGCAAAACGGGTGCTTGAAAAGAATTACCCGCAGACGCAATACCTGAGCCGCGGCTTCAAAGCGAACTCGGATCCGTGGTGGAAGTTCTGGTAACGACAATGGCCCCCACGCTTGTCACTTCGTGTACTGTGCTGCCCCCCGAGGGGGCTCGCCTTGCTTGGGGCGGCCTGGCGCGGCGGCCAACGCGTTGAGCGCCTCGGTCAGCTCATCTTCCGAGCTGATTTTTCGCATCGGCGGCAAGGCAGCCAGCAAGCGGCGGCCGTAGCCCATCAGGGCCAGCCGGCTATCGCACAGCACCAGTATGCCGCGATCGGATTCGCGCCGGATCAGGCGCCCGGCCCCCTGCTTGAGGGCAATCGCCGCTTCCGGCATAAAGTAGTCGTTGAACACGCGGCGACCGCTCGCCTCCAGCCGCTTGCAGCGCGCCTCCACCAGCGGGTCGTTGGGCGGCGGAAAAGGCAGCTTGTCAATCACCACCATCTGCAACGCGTCACCGGGCAGATCAACTCCTTCCCAAAATGAGGCTGACGCCACCAGAATGCAACCGGCTCGCCCGCCCTCTTCACCCTGGCGAAACCGCTCCAGCAGTTCGCGCTTCGATTGTTGTCCCTGCACCAATATTTCCAAAGTTTTTGAGTCCGTGAAATGACGCTGCAAGGCCTCGCTGACAGCCTGCAAGGCGCGCAGCGTTGTCGTCAGCACCAGGGTGCGCCCGCCAATCAGGGGCGCGGCTCTAGCCACCAGCGCTGCCACCTGCGCACTGTGGCCAGGATCACTCGGTTTGGGCAAATGCCGGGGCACGTACAAAGCGGCTTGCACCGGATAATTGAACGGGCTGTCTATTTTCAGAATTTCAGCATCAATCAAGCCACAGGGCTCGGTGAACCAGCGCAGCCGGGCGTCGTCGCCCAAAGTCGCCGAGGTAAAAATCCAGGAGCGCTGTGCACCCTCCTCTGGCGTCGGCTGGATCAGCCGCGTCTGAACCGCTTGCGCGATATCAAGTGGCGACTCCACCAGTCTGAGCTGCGCGCCAACCTCAAGCCAGCGCACCGAGCCGCTGTCACAGGCCTGCGAAAAAAACGCCAGTCGTTCGACCAGGGCACGGCCGCGTTCGCGCAAACGCATCAGCTCCGGTGCGCTTTCACTGACCGGCTCCATGGCCCGCACCGCTTGAGTACAGGCCGCGCGCAGCGTGTCGAGTGCCTGCTGCCAGGCCGCCGCGTTGACCGGCTCCGGCGCTGCTCCAACCCAGCGCAGCTTGGCGCCGGGATAGGTCTGCCCCACCAGCAGCCGCAAATCACGCGCGGCGCACTCGGTATCGGACGCCAGTTGCTGCCAATCAAGCAGTCCGCGCGCATGCTGCAAACCGCCGGCCAGCAGATCGCGGGCAAAGTCCAACAGTTGCCCGGTGGTCAATTGCCGGCCCAAAAACTGGACGCCGATTTCATTGAGTTGATGCGCTTCATCAAAGATGACCGTGCGCACCGACGGCAGCAACTCAGCCAGGCCCGATTCGCGCACCGCCAGATCGGCAAAAAACAGATGATGATTGATGACCACCACATCGGCCGCCAGCGCCTCGCGCCGGGCCTGGTTGACGTGACAGCTGCGCAGCTGCGGGCACTGCGAACCCAGACAATTATCGCGCGAGGAGGTCACCACCGCAATCACGGGTGAGCGCTCATCGAGGCCCGGCAACTCGGCCAGGTCGCCGCTGCGGGTGACCTGTGCCCAGGACTCGATCTTGGCCAAAGTCGGCAGCGCCACGCGCTCGGAAGGATGCGTGTTTTGCCGGGCCGCTTGCAGACGCTGCAGACACAAATAACTGCCCCGGCCTTTGAGCATTGCGGTGCGTACCGGCAGGCCCAAGGCCTTGATCAGATGCGGCAGGTCGCGCCCAAACAACTGATCCTGCAGGGTCTTGGTGGCGGTCGAAAGCAGTACCCGCGTGCCACTTAACAAGGACGGAACAAGATACGAAAAAGTCTTGCCGATGCCAGTCCCGGCCTCGACCACCAGTACGCCGCCGGCGTCGATGGCGCGTGCAATCGCCATTGCCATGTCAGTTTGCCCCTGCCGGGGCGTGAACTCCGGCACCGTGCGCGACAACAGGCCGCCCGGCGCGAAGGTCTCGCCAACAAGATCCGGCAAACTCATGAATCAGGCTGGCCAATCGGGCGTCAGGCTGCGCTCAATGCGCACCATTTCATCGCGCAGGCTGAGTCGCCTTTTCTTCAGCCGGCGCATGAGGAGCTCATCAGGTGGACGTTCAATGCTGGCGCGATCCAGCATGGCATCCAGATCACCATGTTCAATGCGCAGCTCAATCAGCCGGCGTTGCGGAGAATGCAGATTGGAGTCCAAGGGATCAGTAAGGGAAAGTACCCGCAGCGACGCGGTGGGATCAAGTCATGAGTTGGCTTGATAATACGACGTTCAAACGCATCTATTCGAATATTCGCTTTTTAGCTGTTCAATATGTCCAAAGGCTACCGACTCACCGCAGCGACCGGCATCCACAAGGGTGACCGTGACTACCAGCAAGACCAGGTCATGCTGCTGAGCCACCCGCGCGCCAGCGGTTGTGTGCTGGCGGTGCTGGCCGACGGCATGGGCGGGCGTAGCGGCGGACGCAAAGCGTCCGATCAGGTCATGATGACCGCCACGCAACTATTTGAGCGCTACTCGCCCGACACCGATGACGCCGCGGCCACCCTGATGCAACTGGTACAGGAAGCCCATACGGTCATCAAATTAACCGCTGTTTCGTCGGAACAAGAGCCCCACAGCACGGTGGCGGCATTTTTGATCAACCCAGGGGGCGATTGTTACTGGGCCCACGCCGGCGACTCACGTATTTACCACTATCACGGCAGCAAGTTTATCAAGCGGACCCTGGATCATTCCTATGTTCAGACTTTGGTGGACCGTGGCGAGATCACCGAAGAACAAGCCAGCGTTCACCCGCAGTCCAATATTCTGATGGGCTGTCTGGGCATGGAAAACGACCCACCGGTGGCCATTCACTTCATCCCGCAACTGCGCGCGGGCGACATTTTGATGGCCTGCAGCGACGGCGTCTGGCACTACTTCAACAACGAAGAAATCGGATCGATTCTCGCCCCCCTGTCAGCACGGGAAGCAAGCGAGTTTCTGATCGAGAAAGCCCGGTCCCGCAGCCATGGCGGCGGCGACAACCTGTCCCTGGTGGTGGTCAAACTGGAGCCACTGGGCTCGTAACTTTCGATTCCAACCCGAGCGCGGGCAAACCGATGGCGCCAAGTGGCGTCAGCGCTGAACTGAAGACCGCTGCTGGAGCCGCTCCGACTGCTGCAGCCCCTTGCGCTGGCGCTCAGCGTCATTGAGCGCCACCTCCTGCCGACGCAGATCATCGAGCACGCTGCGCAGGCGCACACGCGCGTCCCATAGGCAATCATTGACGGCAAAGCGGGCGTAACAGGCCGTCCTTTCCTGCGCATGGAGCGCCTGTTCGCGCACCCGATCCAGCGCCATGCGCGCGCGCTCGCCCTCGACCTGCGGCCGCGCTGCGCTGCTGCTGTCGCTGGACTGAGAGAAGGCGCCGACGGTGACAAAGAGCAAGGCCGCCAAGGATAAGTATTTTTTCATGTCAGTCGCGTGTCCACCTCACGACGCTGCAGCGCCAAAAACTCGCCCGATTGCATTTCATTCAAACGCGACACCGTGCGCGCAAACTCATGGACCAGCGGGCCTTCGGTGTACAGCGCCTGCGCCGGCACGGCGGCCGACATGATCAGCTTGACGCGGCGGTCATACAGCACATCGACCAGCCAGGTAAAACGGCGCGCTTCGGACGCCATGCGCACCGGCATATGCGGCACATCACTTAACAGCACGGTGTGAAATTGCGTGGCTATCTCCAGATAGTCGTTTTGGGAACGCGGCCCCCCGCACAGGGACTTGAAGTCAAACCAAACCAGGCCACCGGCCTTGCGGCGGGCCTGGATCACGCGCGCCTCAATGTGCAACACCGGCTCTTCGTCCTGCGTTTCTGCCAAACGCTCGAAGGCATCCTGCAGCGCCGCGTCGACGCCAGCACCGAGCGGCACGTGGTAGAGCTTGAGTTGCTCCAGCGTGCGGCGGCGGTAGTCCGTGCCATTGTCGACATTGACGACTTCAAGCTGTTGATTGAGCAATGCTATCGCCGGCAGAATGCGGTCGCGGTGCAGGCCATGGGGGTAGAGCCCATCCGGCGTGAAGTTGGAGGTGGTGACAAAGCCGACGCCATGGTCGAACAGCGCTGTCAGCAAGCGATGCAGAATCATGGCGTCCGTGATGTCGGCGATATGAAACTCGTCAAAGCAAATAAGCCGGTATTTCTTGGCCATGCGCCTGGCCAGCACATCGAGCGGGTTGACTGTGCCCTGCAGTGCGGCCAACTCGCGATGGACTTCACGCATGAACTCATGAAAGTGCAGCCGGGTTTTGCGCTTGAGCGGGACGGCGCCAAAGAAGCAATCCATCAAAAAGCTCTTGCCCCGCCCGACTCCGCCATACAGGTAGACGCCACGCGGAATGTCAGGCCGATTGATCAGCTTCTTCAGCGGGTTGGAACGCTTGGCCTTGAAGGCGCGCCATTCAGTGGCGCACCGTTCCAGCGCTTGCACGGCGCGCAACTGCGCGGGGTCACTGGTGTAACCCCGCTGTTGCAGCTCGGCTTCGTAGGCTTCTTTGACGGACATTAGAAAGCGGTCATTGCGGGTTCGAGCCGCAATCACATGGCCTAGAAATTGAGCGCGCGCTTGTCCACTGCCAGCGCGGCTTCCTTGGTGGCCTCGCTCAAGGACGGATGGGCGTGACAGATGCGGGCGATGTCTTCACTGCTGGCCCGGAACTCCATCGCCACCACACACTCGGCAATCAATTCGCTGGCCATCGGGCCGACGATGTGAACACCGAGAATCTCGTCCGTTGTCGCATCGGCCAGCATCTTGACCATGCCGGTCGTATCGCCCAGCGCGCGGGCGCGCCCGTTCGCCAGGAATGGGAAGGTGCCCGCCTTGTAGGCGCGGCCGGCGGCTTTGAGCTGCTGTTCGGTCTGCCCGACCCAGGCAATCTCGGGGCTGGTGTAAATCACCCAGGGGATGGTGTTGAAATTGACGTGGCCATGCTGGCCCGCCATGCGCTCCGCTACCGCCACACCTTCTTCTTCCGCCTTGTGCGCCAGCATCGGGCCGCGCACCACGTCGCCG
>JAKFXU010000386.1 GCA_021731215.1 Rhodoferax sp. | reverse complement strand
CGCCTATTTCCATGACCTGGAGGGCAAGCCCTGGCCAGCGGGCCATCTGCTGAAAAACCCCGAACTCGCGGCCGTGCTGCGGGCCATCGCCAGCAAGGGCTCAAACGCGCTGTACCAAGGCGAGGTGGCGCAGGCGATCGTGGACAAGGTGCAACAGCACGCCGCCAACCCAGGACGGCTGTCGCTGGCCGATCTCGCTGGCTACCGGGCGAAGCAGCGCACGCCGATCTGCCACGACTACCAGGCAGCGAGCCGGGACTTGCGCATTTGCGGCTTCCCGCCGCCGAGTTCAGGCGCCATCGCGGTCGGCCAGATTCTGGGCCTGCTGGCCCACACCGGGGCCGCACGGCTGGCGCTGGAAGCGGGGCCGCAAGGCGCCCCCACACCTTCGGCCGCATGGCTGCACCTGTACACCGAGGCCTCCCGTCTGGCCTTTGCCGACCGCGCGCAGTACCTGGCCGATCCCGACTTCGCAGCGCCACCGGCCGGCAACTGGATGAGCCTGCTCGATCCAGCCTACCTGGCCGAGCGCAGCCAGCTCATTGGCGAACAAAGCATGAAAACCGTTCAGCCCGGCGTCCCCAGCGGTGCAAGCGTCTCTTTCGCGCCCATGCCCGAGCAGCCCGAGTACGGCACCAGCCACATCAGCATCGTGGACCGGCATGGCAACGCAATCGCCATGACCACGACGATCGAGGATGCCTTTGGCGCGCGGCAAATGGTCAAAGGCTTCCTGCTCAATAACCAGCTCTCTGACTTCAGCTTCGCGCCGGCCGATGCCCGGGGCCGGTCGATCGCCAACCGGGTGCAGCCCGGCAAGCGTCCGCGCTCGTCCATGGCGCCCACGCTGGTGTTCGACAAAGCCAGCAACGAATTGCTCATGAGTGGCGGCAGTCCGGGCGGCGCGCTGATCATTCACTACACGGCCAAGACGCTGTACGCCACGCTCAACTGGGGCCTGCCGCCGCAGCAGGCCATCAACTTGCCCAATTTCGGCTCGACCGGTGGCCCGCTGCTGCTGGAGGCAGGTCGCTTTGTTCCGGCCACCATCGACGCACTCAAGGCGCGCGGCCATGAGGTACACGAGATCACCATGACCAGCGGCCTGCAGGCCATCACACGCGCCCAGGTCCACGGCAAGTCCGTGCTGCTGGGCGGCGCCGATCCGCGCCGCGAGGGCGTGGTGATGGGTGACTGAGCCTGGCAATAGAAGTCGCGTAGGTGACCCCCCCTATGGTTAATCCCTAGGTCAGTGCGCCACGAAAACCCTATAGTGCCCAAGCCTGCTGGTCAGTTACCTGCCAACCACCCTGGAGATGTCTCATGCCCCGGTTCCAAACCACACGCCGCCGCTTCGTTCAAGGTTCGCTTGCTTCCGCTGCCGCCGTGGCCCTGCCGGGCCTCGCACTGGCCCAGGCCTATCCCTCCAAACCAATCCGCCTGATCTGCCCCTGGCCCGCAGGCGGTTCCACCGACGCGGTGATGCGTTCGATGGCTGAAAGCGCCGGCAAGGCCCTGGGCGGCCAGGTGGTGATCGACAACAAACCCGGCGCCAGCGGCATGCTGGGCCCCAACGAACTGGTCAACGCCAAGCCCGACGGCTACACGCTGTCGCAACTGACGATCGGCGTGCTGCGCATGCCGCACATGCTGAAAACGCAGTTCGACCCGATGAAGGACTTCACCTACATCGCCTGCCTGACAGGCTATACCTTTGGCCTGGTGGTGCAGGCAAGTTCACCCATCAAGAGCGTCAAGGATCTGGTGGACTTTGCCAAGGCCAACCCGGACAAGTTCGCCTACGGCTCCACCGGCAACGGCACCACGCCACACCTGGCGGTGGAAGAATTCGCCTCCAAGGCAGCAATCAAGCTGACACACGTGCCCTTCAAGGGCAGCTCGGACGGCTTGCAGGCCCTGCTGGGTGGCCACATCATGGCGCACAGCGATGCCACCGGCTGGGCCCCTCAAGTCGAGGCGGGCAGCCTGCGCCTGCTGGCCACCTACGGCAGCAAGCGCACCAAGCGCTGGCCCAATGTGCCGACCCTGACCGAGCTCGGCTACGACACCGTGTCAGATTCCCCGTTTGGCATCGGCGCGCCCAAGGACATGGACCCCGCCCTCACCGCTCGACTGCATGACGCCTTCAAAAAGACGCTGGAAGACCCGGCCGTGCTGGCCATGCTCGATAAGTACGACCAGTCGGTGATCTACATGAACACCGCCGACTACACCAAGTTCGCACGCGACAACTACGCCAAGGAAAAAGCCCTGATCGAGCGTCTGGGCCTGGCCGCCAAGCCCGCCTGAGCGGCGCAACGCGCAGCCACTACTTGCCCCGTGTCGCTGGGCTCCCGCGACAGGGTAATCTCTGTCTGCTCAGGGATTCCCCGCGACTGGCGCAGGCGATTTCGCGGGTATGATTTCGCCAGCCCCTTCAGCGGCGGTGCCGATCCGGAGCTGCAAAGCTCCGGCCCGAGGACACACCATAACAACCAGGACAGACGCCGTGAATCAAAGCACATCGGTCTATGACAGCAAGCCGTGGACCCGGCATTACGGCGATGCCATTCCCGCGCAATTGCCACCCCCCCAGCATGCCAATCTGGCCGAACTGGTGCGCACCGCTGAAGCCCGTTTCGCCCAGCACAAGGCCTTCACCACCTGCATGCCCAACGGCATGCACGGCACCCTGACCTACGCCCAGGTGGCGCAGCACGCGGACGCCTTTGCGGTCTACCTGCGCGAGTGCCTCGGGCTGGCGGCTGGCACCCGGGTTGCGCTGCAGACGCCGAACTGCCTGGCCTACCCGGTAGTGGCTTTCGGTGTACTCAAGGCGGGCTGCGTGCTGGTCAACACCAATCCGCTCTACACCCCCTCCGAAATGGAACATCAGTTCAGTGACTCGGGGGCCGAGGCGCTGGTGATCGTGGACATGTTCGCCAACAAGCTCGAAGACCTGCTGGCCAGAACGGCCATCAAGCATGTGATCGTGTGCGAGGTGTCGCAGTTTTTCCCGGCCATCCCGCGGGCCGTCATCCGCAGCGTGATGAAGGTATGGAACCAGGTGTTGCCGGCCATCCATATCCAGCACGTTAAGCTCGCCAGCGCGCTGGCCGAAGGCGCACGCGCGCGGCAGGCGAAAAACATCGAGGTCGCGGCTTACACCGCCGGGGTGGATCGCGACGCATTGGCGGTGCTGCAGTACACCGGCGGCACCACCGGCGCCAGCAAGGGGTGCATGCTCACGCATGGCAACCTGCTGTCCAATCGGGAGCAGGCTTATGCGATGGGGCGCTCGCACATCGTCGATGGCGCCGAATGCGTGCTTACCGCCCTGCCGCTCTACCATATCTTTGCCTTCCAGTTGAATTTGCTGTCGTTTTACGCCGTCGGGGCGCGCAACGTGCTGGCGCCCAACCCGCGGCCCATTGGCAACCTGCAGCGCGCGTTCGAAAACTATCCCATCACCTGGGTCAGCGGCGTCAATACCCTGTTCAATGCGCTGCTCAACGAAGAGTGGTTCACCGCGTTCCCGCCCAAGGAACTCAAGGCGGCCGTCGCTGGTGGCGCAGCGCTGCAGTACCCGGTGGCCCAGCGCTGGGAGCGCGTGACCGGCACTCAGATATCCGAAGGCTACGGCCTGACCGAGGCCGCGCCGATGGTCAGCTTCAACCCGCTGACGGGTGTGCAAAAACCCGATTCGATCGGCATTCCCGCGCCCGGCACCGAGGTCCGTCTGGTGGACGACGCCGGTCAGCCGGTGGCCCTGGGTCAGCCCGGCGAACTGATCGTGCGCGGACCGCAGGTGATGCCAGGTTACTGGAACCGCCCCGAGGAAACAGCCGCAGCCATCCGCGACGGCTGGCTGTACACCGGTGATGTGGCGATCATGGATGCCGACGGCTACTTCCGAATCGTTGACCGCAAGAAAGACATGGTGCTGGTGTCGGGCTTCAACGTCTATCCCAACGAGATCGAGGACGTGATCGCGCGGATGGAGGAGGTGCTCGAGGTCGGCGTGATCGGCGTGCCCGATGCCAGGACCGGCGAGGCGGTGCGGGCCTACGTGGTGCCGCTGGCCGAGAGCCTGACCGAGGAAGCGGTGAAGGCGCACTGCCGCAAGCACCTGAGCGCTTACAAGGTGCCCAAGGTGATCGAATTCCGCAGCGAGCTGCCCAAGACGCCGATTGGCAAGATTCTGCGCAAGGAGTTGCGCGCCGAGCACATCAAAGCACAGGGCACACGCTGAAATTGTGGGCTGTCAGTTTGTTTAACCTTTTTCAGTCCGTCGCAGCCGATTGAGCGGCGTGCGCGGGCGCACCGGAGATACACCATGCTGACCGAACTGGAAACCCGCCTGCTGGGCGTGATGATGATGATCATCATGCTGGGCATGGGCGCCTCGCTGACTTTCAAGGATTTCCGGATCGCTTTTCGCAAGCCGCAGGGCATCCTGGTCGGCCTGCTGTGCCAGTACGCGATCATGCCGTTTCTGGGCTACCTGCTGGCCGTTCTGCTTGGCTTGCCGCCAGCGGTGGCGGTCGGCCTGCTGCTGATGGGCTGCATGCCCGGCGGCACGACGTCGAACATCTTCACCTACTTCAGCAAAGGCGTGCTGGCGCTGTCGATCATGATGACGGTGTGTTCCACCCTGATTGCGGTGTTGATGGTGCCGCTGCTGCTGTCCTTTTACGGCGGCATGCTGCAGGTATCGAGCGAGTACGTGATTCCGGCCGGCAATGTGGCGCAGGTGCTGGTGGTGTTGCTGGTGCCCACGGTGATTGGCATCGGACTGCGCAAATGGAACCCGAACGTGGGAGCATCGCTGGAGTTGATCGGCGCGCTGCTGGGCGTATTGGTGATCCTGTTCCTGATCGGCTCCTGGGTGCCGCGCAACTGGCAGTTGCTGCTGACCACGCCGTGGCCGGTGTACTTTGCTGCGATTGGGCTGGGCTTGATCGGGATGACGCTGGGCTACCTGCTCAGCCGAGGGCTGCGCCAGGACAACCGTCGTTCGCGCACCATTGCCCTGGAAACAGGCATCCAGAACGGCCCGCTGGCGGTGCTGATTGTCACGCTCACCTTCTCCGGTACCATGCAGCAACAGGTGCTGCTGATCCCGGTGCTCTATTCGCTGTTCATCGTGCTCAGTTCGGCGGCGATTACGATCTGGTTCCGCAAAATCACCACCCGCGAAGAACTGACACGCGATCAGGCCAAGGTCCCCACGACGCCGATGGCAACGGCCACCTGAGAGCGACCACGAAGTCCGAAGCTGCTGCCTATTGAGAATTCTTGAATTCATGACAAGCAACAAAGCCCGCTTGTAGGGTGGGCAAAGCGCAGCGTGCCCACGGACTGGTTTGTTTGAACGGATTGAAGTTGGTGGGCACGCTGCGCTTTGCCCACCCTACGGCTGAGAGCGACCACAAAGTCCGAAGCTGCTGCCTAGCCGCCGCGCCGGGCCGCCCCAAGCAAGGCTAGCCCCCTTGGGGGGCAGCGCAGTACACGAAGTGACAAGCGTGGGGGCCAGGCTCACTCAGGGTCTGGCACCAGCCGGATCAACAAATCAGGGCAGACCAGCGAGCTTGCCGGTCTGATCGGTCAAAATACCCGCGTGACCATTCCTCAAACCTTCATCCAGGAGTTGCTGGCACGCGCTGACGTGGTAGAGATCGTCGGCCGTTACGTGCAACTCAAAAAAGGCGGCGCCAATTTCATGGGCCTGTGCCCATTTCACGGGGAAAAGTCGCCCTCCTTCTCGGTCAGCCCGGCCAAGCAGTTCTACCATTGCTTTGGCTGCGGCAAGAACGGCAATGCCATCAGCTTCCTGATGGAGCACGCCGGCATGAGCTTTGTCGAGGCGGTGAAAGACCTGGCCCAGCAGTACGGCCTGCAGGTGCCCGAGGACGACGCCAGCCCGCAAGACCGGGCCCACGCGCTCGAGCAGCGGCAAAAACAGACCACCTTGAGCGATGTGCTGGAAAAAGCCGCTGACGCCTACCGAAAGCATCTGAAAAATTCTCCCAAAGCGGTGAACTACTTCAAGGGTCGCGGCCTGTCGGGTGAAATTGCCAGACAGTTCGGCCTGGGCTACGCGCCCGAGGGCTGGCGCAGCCTGGCCAGCGTTTTCCCCAGCTATGACGACCCGCTGCTGGTGGAAAGCGGCCTGGTGATCCTGAGCACCGAAGACGGCGAGGACGAAAAGCGCTACGATCGTTTTCGCGACCGGGTGATGTTTCCGATCCGCAACGTCAAAGGCGAATGCATCGGTTTCGGCGGTCGGGTGCTGGGCAACGACAAACCCAAATATCTCAATTCGCCTGAAACTCCGGTGTTCAGCAAGGGGCGCGAGCTGTACGGCCTGTTTGAAGCCAGAGGCGCCTTGCGCGAGCAGGGTTATGCGCTGGTGACCGAGGGCTACATGGATGTGGTGGCGCTGGCCCAGCTCGGTTTCCCCAACACGGTAGCCACGCTGGGAACCGCCTGCACCGCCGAGCATGTGCAAAAGCTGTTTCGCTTCACCGATTCGGTGGTGTTCAGCTTTGACGGCGACGCCGCCGGGCGACGCGCCGCGCGCAAGGCGCTGGACGGCGCCCTGCCCTTTGCCACCGATGTACGCAGCGTCAAATTTCTGTTCCTGCCAGCGGAGCACGATCCCGACAGCTTCATCCGAGAATTCGGCAAGGATGCCTTTGCACGCTATGTCAGCGAAGCCGTTCCCTTGAGCCGCTTCTTGATCGACGCCGCGCGTGAGGGCTGCGATCTGAACAGCGCCGAAGGCCGCGCCCATCTGGCCAGCAACGCCAAACCCTTGTGGCTGCAACTGCCCGATGGCGCCCTCAAGCGCCAGTTGCTGGGTGAAATCGCCGACCTGGTGCAATTGGCCAGCCGCGAATTGACCGATCTATGGAGCCCCAGGCCGGCGGGCTACCGCAGCGAAAAATCAAAACACCAGCCAATAAGCAGCGACTCGTCCCCTGAATACGAGGGCTACGGCAGCTCTTCACGCAAAAAGTATGAACCCCGGCCTCGTTTGAGTGGCCGCGCGCTGCCAGCCAGCCGCGCCGATCACGCCACGCGCATTCTGCTGAGCAATATGGCCGCGCTTGAAGTCTTGTCGGCCGAAGACCACGCCATGCTGTGCGAGCTACCGCCGCCCCACGGACCCTTGTTTGTCTGGCTGGAAAGCCAACTGCATGAACACGGCCCTCACCCCTGGGTCGCCTTGCGTGAAGGCTTGCGCGGGCAGGAGGCAGAAGCACTCGCGGTTCGGCTGATGAGCGGTTTTGAGCTCGGTGGCGTCGACCAGAAGGAAGAATCGATGAGTGAACTGCGCAATCTGCTCAACCGCATGCTGGTCGAGCAACTGAAAGAGCAGGAAACCGAGGCCATCCACGCGGCCAAGGCCGACCCGAGCGCTTTGCAGCGCTATCGGGAACTGCAGGCCCGGCGGCGAACCCTTGAAGCACCCGCTTCATCGCCTGATTAGCGCAGCCTGGCACCGCGATAGCCGCCTCGGCAAGAGGAAATTGATTTTTGAAAAATTAAAGGTATAATCCAAGGTTGTTTTTCGGCAAGAGCGACAGCAGTACCTCCGGGCCCAGCCAAACGATGACAGCGTTCACAACCGGCTACCTTACCGCAAGGACTGCACCCCAAATGTTCGCCCTTACATCTTGCCGTCGAGGATTTTTTTCCTCCGTTACACCAACTGCGCCGGTCGTTTGAGGCGCCTGTTCATTCTGTCTGTTTTTTTGAAGTTCTGAGGTTTTCCATGCCTGCTCAAAAGCCCAAGAAGCCTGTCCAGTCCGCAGCCAAGCCCGCCGCCAAGGTTACCGCCAAACCGGCTACCAAGTCCACGCTCCCGAAGACCGTGGCCAAAGTGGCGATCAAAACCGCTATCAAGAAGCCAGCTACGAAAGTTAAACCAGTGCCCGCATCCAAGTCCCCCGTCATAGCGCCAGTCCTTGAATTAAAAAAAACGGCGCCCGCCGCTGCAGTCATCGAAGTTGCTGCCAAGAAGAAACCAGGGCGCCCGCCCAAGGCCGCCTCAACCGAATCCGATGCAACGCCAACAACCGGCGCCAAGCGGGGCCGCAAACCGAAAAATGCTGAAGAGTCCGCCGGCGGGGACAACATAGACATGTCAGACATTGAAGCTGACCTGGTGGGCGAGCCGGTAGTAACCGGCGAAAAGGTCAAGCCCCTGCGCATGAAAATCAGCAAGGCCAAAGAGCGCGCGCTGATGAAGGAGTTTGGCCTGGACGAAACGGTGCTGTCCGAAGAAGACATCGCCAAGCGCCGCCTGCGCCTCAAGGCCCTGATCAAACTGGGCAAGACGCGCGGCTACCTGACGCACGGCGAAATTTCAGACCACCTGCCCGACAAGCTGGTCGATGCCGAAACGCTTGAGGTCGTGATCTCGATGCTCAACGACATGGGCGTCGCCGTCTATGAGCAAACACCAGACGCCGAGACGCTGTTGCTCAACAACAATGTCTCGACCGCCGCCACCGAAGAAGAGGCCGAGGAAGAAGCCGAGGCTGCGCTGTCTACCGTGGACAGCGAGTTTGGCAGCACCACCGACC
>JAKFXU010000385.1 GCA_021731215.1 Rhodoferax sp. | reverse complement strand
GTGGCGCCCCAGCACGGCCTGGTGGTGACCGCCTCCGACAAGCGGCACGTCATGACCCCACTGGCAACGGCCGGCCTGGGCCCGATGAAGGAGCACTACCAGCGCAACAAGGAGGGCGCCGAGATTTTCGTCGACTCCCAGGGCGAGGAAGTGCTGGTGTCCAGCAGCGGCGTGCCGGTGGCGGGTTGGCACCTGAACGTCAGACTGCCCACCGCAGAGGCATTTGCCCCGGAGCGCGCCCTGCAGCAGCGCATGTGGCTTGCCACCGGGCTGCTGACGCTGTTGGCGGCTGGCCTGATCTGGTGGATTTTGCGGCGCCAACTGGCACCCCTGCTGACCACCGCTAAAACGCTGGCGGTCCTGACGGCCAGCGATCTGCCGACCGCGCCGCTGGCCATCGCCCGGCAGGACGAAATCGGCCAAATGGTTGGCGGCTTCAACCGCCTGCTGGCATCCCTGGGGCAACGGGAGGCATTGCTCAAGCAGATTCTTGATACCTCCAGCGTGGCCATCTTTCTGGTCGATAAGGAGGGACGCATCACGCAAGCCAACCAGCGCATGGCCGAGATGTTTGGCTGCCCGCTGGAGGCGCTGCAGGGCCGTGAATACTTCAGCCTGGTGCATCCGTCAGAACGCGAGATCGGGCGCCAGAAGATGCTGGCCTTGCTGGCCAGCGAAAGCGCCTCGGTCGATCTCGATCGCCGCTACAGGCGCGCCGACGACAGCGAGTTCTGGGGCCACCTGACGGGCCGGCGTTTTATCGAAGCGAATGGTGTGGAAGGCGGCCTGATCGGGACGATTGCGGACATCAGCGAGCGCAAACAGGCCGAGCGCCAACTGGTGCTGAGCGAACAAAACCTGGCCATCACGCTGCAGTCAATCGGCGACGCCGTGATCGCCACCGACGCGACCGGGCGCATTACCCGCATGAACGCCACCGCCGAACAGCTCACCGGCTGGACGCTGGCCGAGGCCCTGGGTCGGCCCTTGCCCGAGGTGTTTCATATCATCAACGCGCAGACGCGCGCCCTCGCGATCAACCCGGTGCAACTGGTGATGGCGCACGGTGAGATCGTCGGGCTGGCCAACCACACCGTGCTGCTCGCGCGCGACGGCCGCGAGTACCAGATCGCCGACAACGCCGCGCCGATCCGTGACGCCGACGGTCACATGCTGGGGGTGGTGCTGGTGTTCAGCGACGTCACTGAGGCCTACCGCATGCAGCAGACCCTGGCAACGACGACGGAGCTGCTCGAGCGCACTGGTGCCATGGCGCAGGTCGGCGGCTGGGAGTTGGACCTGGTGACCCAGAAATTGACCTGGTCGGCAGAAAACTACCGTATCCATGAGGTCGAGCCCACAGCGAGCGTCGGGCTGACGCAGGCGTTCGACTTTTTTAGCGCCGAGGCCCAGCCGCTGATTCAGGCCGCAGTGCAAGCCGCCATCGCCGACGGCACGCCCTGGGACCTGGAGCTGCCCCTGATCACGGCCCAGGGGCGGCGCATCTGGGTGCGCGACCAGGGCGTGGCGGTGCTGGCACAGGGCCAGGCGATCCGGCTGCAGGGCGCCCTGCAGGACATCACCGAACGCAAGCAGGCCGAGGCCAGCCTGCGCGTGGCCGCCACCGCCTTTGAATCGCAGGAAGCGATCATCGTGACCGACGCCAAGCAGGTCATCCTCAAGGTCAACGCCGCCTTTAGCCGCATCACCGGCTACAGCGCAGCCGAGGCGGTCGGCCAGACCCCGGCGCTGCTCAAGTCCGGGCGCCACAACCCGGTCTTCTACCAGGCGATGTGGGACGACCTCCACAGCCACCACTTCTGGCAGGGCGAGCTCTGGAACCGGCGCAAGAGCGGCGAGCTCTACCCGGAACGCCTGGTCATCAGCGCCGTGCTCGATGAGTTCGGGCGTGTGAGCCACTACGTCGGCGCCTTCTCTGACCTGACCCAGCAGCGAGAAGCACAGGAGCAGATTGAGCGCCTGGCCTTCACTGATGCCCTGACCGATTTGCCCAACCGGCGCTTGTTGACGGACCGTCTGCGCCAGGCGATGCTGACGTCCAGGCGCAGCGCCCAGCATGGCGCCTTGATGTTTCTGGACCTGGACAATTTCAAGCTGATCAATGACACGATGGGCCACGATCTGGGCGACTTGCTGCTGCAGCAAGTGGCCGCTCGCCTGCAGGCCTGTGTGCGCCAGGGCGACAGCATCGCCCGCATGGGCGGCGACGAGTTTGTGCTGCTGCTGGAAAACTTGAGCAGCCAGCCGGGCGAGGCCGCCACGCAAGCCGAGGTGGTTGCCAGCAAAGTCCTCGATGCCTTGCGCCAGCCCTACAACTTGCGGGGGCACGCCCATGCCAGCACCGCCAGCATTGGCATTGCCCTGTTCCTGGGCAGCGAGCACGCGGTCGAAGAACTGCTCAAGAAGGCCGACATCGCCATGTACCAGGCCAAAGCGGCGGGCCGCAACGCCAGCCGCTTTTTTGACGCCAACATGCAGGCGCTGGCGCAGGCGCGCGCCGAGCTGGAGCAGGACCTGCGCCGCGGCCTGGCCCAAAACGAATTTGTGCTGCACTACCAGCTCCAGGTCAATGGCGCGGGGGCTCCGATTGGGGCCGAGGCGCTGGTGCGCTGGAACCACGCCACGCGTGGCATGGTGGCGCCAGGCCAGTTCATTGCGCTGGCTGAAAAAACCGGGCTGATCCTGCCGCTGGGCCAATGGGTGCTGGAGCGCGCCTGCGCCGAGTTGCTGCAATGGGCCGCACAGCCCGAGACCGCGCACTGGACGATGGCCGTCAACGTCAGTTCGTCCCAGTTTGCGCAGGCCGATTTTGTCGCCAGTGTGGAGCAGGCGCTGGCGCAAACCGGGGCTAACCCGGGCCGGCTCAAGCTCGAGCTGACCGAGAGCATGTTGCTTAACGATGTGCAAGACGTGATCGTCAAGATGAGCGCGCTAAAGGCCCTCGGTGTGGGTTTCTCGCTCGATGACTTTGGCACCGGCTACTCGTCGCTGTCTTACCTCAAGCGCCTGCCACTCGATCAGCTCAAGATTGACCAGTCGTTTGTGCGCGACCTGCTGACTGATGCCAACGATGCGATGATTGCCCGCACCATCGTGGCGCTGGGCCACAGCCTGGGCTTGACGGTGATTGCCGAGGGCGTGGAAACTCAGGGTCAGCGCGACTTTCTGGCGGGCATCGGCTGTGACGCCTTCCAAGGCTATTATTTTGCCCGGCCGCTCAGCGACATTGAAGCGGCCTTGAAGACACTCCCGCTGCCCGCCCCTATGGGTGTGAAACTGGTGTGAAACCGACGGCCAATGGAGCGACGCCAAGGCGGCGGGCCGTGCCCTCAGGCGTAGTAACTGGCCACAAAGTCTTCAAAGCTGCCTTGTTCCATGGCCTCCAGCCGCTGCTGCTGCGCCAGCGAGGCTTGCACACTGGCCAGGAACCGGGCCTGGGATGGCGCGTCCAGCGGCTGTGCCAGCAAATGCTGGTGGTGTTGCTGTGACAACTGCATGGTGTACTTGAAAAATCCGCCCTGCTCCCGCGCTCCCGCCAGCACCTGGGCCGAAGGCGTGCTGTCGGGCTGGTCAATGCGCCCACGCAACAATTGCATCGTCGTGTGGTAGCGCTGGCCACCGTAGGCGGCGTCCAGCATCTCGGCAAAGGGTTGCATGTCGTCAAATAATTCGTGCGCCAGTGGGCGGAACGCTTGCTCGCGGTTGTGTGCCAGCAGTTGCAGATCGGGCTGACGGCCGCGGGTGACGACGCGGCGCTTGTTTTCGTCGTTTTCGCTTTGCTCGCGGCTGGTGATGGGCGGACTTTCCCGGAACAAACACATCAGCAGCAGCACGTCGGCAAACGTGCTCTGCTCCGGCGTGATGCCGATATCAACAAACGGGTTCAGGTCAAACAGGCGCACCTCGACGTATTCAACGCCGTATTTCTGCAGCGCCTTGGCCGGTCGCTCGCCCTCTTTGCCGATGCGCTTGGGCCGAATACCGGCATAGAACTCGTTCTCAATCTGCAGCAGGTTGGCGTTGAGCTGCTTCCAGTGGCTGCCGTCGCGCACACCGATTTCCGCATAAAACGGATCGGGCGTGCGGATGGCGGTTTCGAGGTCGTGCGTGTATTCGGCCAGTGAATTGAAGCTGACGTGCAGGTTGGCCTGCGCCCGGTTCTGGTAACCCAGATCGCTCATGCGCAAGCTGGTGGCGTACGGTCCGTACAGGGTGCCCGGCGCTAGTTCCAGCAAATCCGATTTGCGGCCCTGCAGGAACGACTGACAGATGGCGGGCGAGGCGCCGAACAGGTAGGGAATCAGCCAGCCAAAACGCAGAAAATTGCGGATCAAGCCGAAATAGCGTTCGCTCACAAACTCATGCTGGTTGCCATCGACCGCGCAACAGTCTCGCAGGGCCAGCCAGAAACCGTCGGGCAAGGACCAGTTGTAATGGGCCCCGGCAATGGTCTGCATCTGGCGGCCATAGCGCAGCCCCAGCCCCTCGCGGTACACGGTCTTAAAGCGGGCCGCGTTGGAACTGCCATAGTCGGCGATCGGGATGTCCCGGTCGGTGCCCAGCGCACAGGGCATGGAACCCGCCCACATGGTCTCACCGTGCAACTGCTGCGCGCTGAAGCGATGAATGTCACGCAAGAAACTTAAGGGGAACGCCGGATCCTGCGAGGGCGGCGTGATGAATTCGAGCAGCGCCTCCGAGTAGTCGGTGGTGATCCAGGGGTGGGTCAGCTTGGAGCCCAGCGCAGGCGGGTGCGGCGTCGCCGCCAACTGGCCGGCGGCGTCCACGCGCAGGCATTCGCGCTCGTAGCCACGGGCAATGCCGCGCAAGACCTGCGCCTGCCCGCGGGTGGAAAATTGCCGGACCGCATCGCAACAGGTGAACTTCAACATGGACTCTGGTTTCCTCAGTAACTGGGCTGGCAGTATGGCAGTTTTTTTCCTGACGCCTCGCCCCCCACGCCAGACCGGGCGCTGACTTCGGGTTTGCGCCCGACGCCAGGGCGTGGACAATAGCGCCATGCCTTATCTACCCGCCTTTATTGCCCCCGCCCGTTTCACCGATCCGGCCGCCGCGCTGGCCCAGGTGCGTGAGATTTATGACAGCAGCCTGAACCACCTGCGCGAGGCCATGCAGCGCTTCGTGGCGGGCGACAGCCTGCCCGGCCATGTGCGCGCCTGCTACCCGTTCGTGCGGGTGCAGACCGACACTGTGGCGCGCCAGGGCACCTCGGACAGCGCGCGCCTGAGCTACGGTTTTGTGGCCGGTCCCGGGCGCTTCGAGACCACCTTGAGCCGCCCTGATTTGTACGCGTCCTACTACCTGGATCAATTCACCCTGCTGCTGCAAAACCACAAGGTTGAGCTGGAAGTGGGCACCAGCTCACAGCCGATTCCGGTGCACTTTTCGTTCGCCGAGCACGACCATATCGAGGGCAGCTTGAATGCCGAACGCCGCCAGTTGATGCGCGATATGTTTGATTTGCCCGATCTGACCGCCATGGACGACGGCATTGCCAACGGTACCCATGAGCCGCGCCCGGGCGAAGCGCAGCCGCTGTCGCTGTTCACCGCGCCGCGGGTGGACTATTCGCTGCACCGCCTGCGCCACTACACCGGCACCGCGCCCGAGCATTTTCAGAACTTTGTGCTGTTCACCAATTACCAGTTCTACATCGATGAGTTCGTGCGCCTCGGGCATGCGGCCATGGCCGACCCGGACAGCGAGTACATCGCCTTTGTCGAGCCCGGCAATGTGGTGACGCGCCGCGTGGGAACGCTGGTGCAGGCGGGTGACGAGCTCGGCAAAGTGCCACCCCGGCTGCCGCAAATGCCGGGCTACCACCTGGTGCGCGCCGACCGCGGCGGCATCAGCATGGTCAACATCGGCGTCGGCCCGGCCAATGCCAAGACCATCACCGACCACATTGCCGTGCTGCGCCCGCACGCCTGGATCATGCTGGGCCATTGCGCCGGCCTGCGCAACACGCAGCAACTCGGCGACTACGTGCTGGCGCACGGCTATGTGCGCGAGGACCATGTGCTGGATGAAGAGCTGCCGCTGTGGGTGCCGATCCCGGCGCTGGCCGAGATTCAACTGGCGCTGGAAGCGGCGGTGTCGCAGGTGACGCAGCTCAAAGGGCCGGAGCTCAAACGCATCATGCGCACCGGCACCGTCGCCAGTACCGACAACCGCAACTGGGAACTATTGCCCGACAACGGCCCGCAGCGCCGCTTCAGCCAGAGCCGCGCGGTGGCGCTGGACATGGAGAGCGCCACCATCGCCGCCAACGGTTTCAGATTCCGCGTGCCCTACGGCACCCTGTTGTGCGTGAGCGACAAGCCCCTGCACGGCGAAATCAAGCTGCCCGGCATGGCCAACCAGTTCTACCGCGAACGGGTCGACCAGCACCTGCGCATTGGCATCCGTGCCATCGAGCTGCTGCGCGAGCAGGGTCTGAACCAGCTCCACAGCCGCAAGCTGCGCAGCTTTGCGGAAGTGGCGTTTCAGTAAGCAGGGGCCGCCTTACTCGGATTTTTGCCGCTGCTGTGGGCTGCTCACATAGTTGAAGCGCTGCGCCAACTGCGCCGCCACCACCTCCTGCATCTGCCAGCGGCCCTGCTCCAGCGCGTCCGCCACGTGGCTCATGTCCATGCTGTGCACCAGGCCAAAGCCGGTGTCGGTTTGCAGATAGACGCGCCCCTGCTCGTCGAGCAGGCAGCACTGGAGCTGCGCGGCCTGGCCAGCGTGGTCTTGAATCGAGAAGTCATCGTTGACGCGCCAGATCAGCGGCGTGGCTTCGAGTTCCACATAGACGCGCTGGGGTCCGTTCTGGAAAAACCATTGCCCCTGCGCATCAGCGTGGTAGTTGCGCTGGATGAATTCGATCAGCTTCTCGTGTTTTAACAGCGAGCCCTTGCTCTGCGCGCCAGTGCCCGCGAACGGCCCGTGCGCCTGCACCCGGTCGTCGCGCATGAACCAGTTGCCGCGCGCATCAAGGCCGAGCCAGCCGTAGCAATCGGGCACATCGGGCCATTTGGCCATGGCTTGCTTAACCATATCGTCCATTGATGTCCTCCATCTGTCAGAAGCCGTGAACCTGTGCGGCCGGTTTTATCAATGCAAGACGTGCGGCGTGTCACTGATATCCTGCGCCTCCTGCAGTGAGCCCGGACTGGCATGGTGGGCCACCATGCGCCAGCCCTGGGCGGTATTGTGATAGACGTTGGTGGCAATCACGTAGGCGGTGCGCGGTCCCTCCTGGGTCAGCACTTCAATGCGCTCGCGCACGCTATGCACCGCACTGACCAGCGACTCGATTTTGCGCACCGCCTCGGGCCAGGCCCGGATACTGCCATTGACAAACATGGCGTCGAACGCAGCACGGATGGCGCCCGCCCCGATCAGGCGCGGCCCGCCCGGATGGACGCAGACAATTTCATCTTCATCGGCCCAGCACGCCATCAGCTTGTCCAGGTCAGCGCTCTGCAAGGCCTCGTAAAAAGCGGCTTCAATGTCAGCGGCGGAGCCACCGACGGTGGCGGCCTGTGCGGGTAGTTTAGACATGGTGGTTTGGTGTGCGCATCAGCCTGGATTCTGCCGTGCTTTCGTCAAGGCGCTGACCGGGCCTCGCCTTTACGCAAGCCAGTTCAAGCTGCGCTGCACCCGTTTATGCTACCGTTACGCCCTTGTGCTTGGAGATTATTTATGACACGCTGGCTCTTGATCCTGGTGAGTGCATTGACCCTGTCAGGTTGCGGCTATAACGATTTTCAGCGTCTCGATGAGCAAACCAAATCGGCCTGGAGCGAGGTGCTCAACCAGTACCAGCGCCGTGCCGACCTGGTGCCCAACATCGTGGCCACGGTCAAGGGCGAGGCGGCGTTCGAGCAGGAGACGCTGACCAAGGTGATCGAGGCGCGCGCGCGCGCCACCGCGATCCAGGTCACGCCCGAGACGCTCAACAACCCGCAGGCGTTCCAGAAATTCCAGGCGGCGCAGGGTGAACTGGGCTCGGCCTTGAGCCGCTTGATGGCGGTGTCGGAGCAGTACCCCAATCTGAAAACCAACGAAGGCTTTCGCGATTTGCGGGTACAGCTCGAAGGCACCGAGAACCGGGTCGCGGTCGCCCGCAACCGCTACATCGAGGCGGTGCAGGCCTACAACGTGCTGGCGCGCAGTTTCCCCAGCAACCTGACCGCCATGCTGTTCGGCTACGCCTCCAAGCCGACCTTTGCGGTGCAGAACGAGGCCGTGATCGCCGCGCCGCCGGTGGTTGACTTCAGCAAAAAATAGCGCGCGGCGGGACCGGCGGATGAACTTCACAGCCCTGCGACCCCGGCTTTGGCAGCGGCTGACGCTGGCCGGGCGCTGGGGGACGATCCTGGCCATGGGCCTGGCGCTGCTGCTGGCGCAGGCGCAGGCGCAGCAGGCGGTGCCAGACTTGAGCGCGCCGGTGATCGACACCACCGGCACCCTGGACGCCGCGCAACTGCAGCAACTCGAGCGCAGGCTGAGGGCTTTTGAACAAAGCCATGGCACCCAAATCGTGCTGCTGCTGGTACCCAGCACGCAGCCCGAGGACATTTTCAGTTACGC
>JAKFXU010000017.1 GCA_021731215.1 Rhodoferax sp. | reverse complement strand
GCGCACCCCGTTGTGCTCTTTTTTGACCTGCGCCAGCACGCGGGCGGTATAGGCCAGGCTGAATTCCTGGAAGGCGCCGTCGGCCAGCACGCCGCCCCAGCTGTCGAAGATCATGACGGCCTGGGCGCCGGCCTCAATTTGGGTATTGAGGTACAGTGCCACGGCGTCGGCGTTGATCTGCAGCATCTTGTGCATCAGGTCGGGGCGGCTGTACATCATGGTCTTGACCAGGCGGTAGTCGTCCGAACCCGCGCCTTCCACCATGTAGCAGGCCAGCGTCCAGGGACTGCCGGAGAAACCAATCAGCGGCACCCGGCCATTGAGCGCCTTGCGAATCGAGGTCACGGCATCAAACACGTAGCGCAGCTTGTCCATGTCCGGTACCGCCAGTTTGGCCACTGCGGCTTCGTCGCGGATCGGGTGGGCAAACTTGGGGCCTTCACCCAGGGCAAAGCTCAAGCCCAGGCCCATGGCGTCGGGCACGGTGAGAATGTCGCTGAACAGAATCGCCGCGTCCAGCGGGTAGCGTTCCAGCGGCTGCAGCGTCACTTCGGTGGCGAAATAGGTGTTGGTCGCCAGGCCCATGAAGCTGCCGGCTTTGGCGCGGGTGGCGCGGTACTCTGGCAAATATCGCCCGGCCTGGCGCATCAGCCAGACCGGGGTGTGGTCAGTGGCCTGGCGCAGGCAGGCGCGGATGAAAGTGTCGTTCTTGAGCGGCGCAAAGGCGCTGGGGTTGGCTGGATTGTTCATGCCGCAATTGTCGCAGTAACACACGGCAGGCGGCACGTCGGGATGGTGGCTGCTGCTGTGCGGCGTTCATCGGGGCACCGTGGGCACGCTGCGCTTTGCCCACCCTACCCGGCTGAACTGGCTTCGCTTAGATTCTTTCGTAGGCGGCATGGTCAATCTTGAGGCAGCGGTTCTGCACCACCCGCAGGCCGGACGCGCGCGCCTTGCCGGCGGCCTCGGCATGTTCGATGCCCAGTTGCAGCCACAGCGCTTGGGCGCCGATGGCGATGGCGTCATCCACGATGGGCGGGATGTCAGCGCTATTGCGAAAACAGTTCACCAGTTCGAAGCGTTCGTGCTTGGCCGCCTCCAGCAGGCTCGGGTAGGCTTTTTCACCCAGTATTTGGTCGGCGCTGGGATTGATCGGAATGATGCGCCAGCCATGGGCCTGCAGGTAGCGCGCTACGTCAAAACTGGCGCGGTGCGGCTTGGGCGACAGGCCGACCACGGCCACAGTGCGGCAGGTTCGCAGGATATGGTCGATGGCTTCAGCTTCAGACATGGTTACAGCCGGGCCAGCGCCGAGCGCACTTCGTTGACGGTCAGAATTTCGGACAACAGCACCGGGGCGTGGCCGTTTTGGTAGATCACATAGACGGGCACGCCGTTGCGCCCTAGTTGGGCCAGCGCCGCGCCAATGGCCGGGTCGCGCCGGGTCCAGTCGGCGCTCAGCAGGACGACTTTCTTGGCGTCGAAGTCGGCCAGCACCCCGGCGTCGGTCAGCGTGGTTTTCTTGTTGTACTGGCAGGTCACGCACCAGGCGGCGGTGAAATCCACAAACACCGGCGAACCGGTCGCCAGGAACTGCTCAACCCGTCCAGGTGCCCAAGCCTGCCAGCGCTCGCCCGCCGTGGGGGCGCTACTGGCATTGACCGGTTTGACAACAAAGGGGCCGATGGCACCGGCCAACAAGCCGAACGAGGCGAGCGAAAGGGTCGCAGCGATGATCCGACCGCGCCCGGCCAGGGTAAAGGCCCACAACACCAGACTCAAGGCCAGCAGCAGCGCCAGCAGCGCGCCGGCGCCGTCAATGCCACTTTGCTGGCCCAGCACCCACACCAGCCAGACCACGGTGGCAAACATCGGGAACGCCATGGCGTGGCGAAAGGTCTCCATCCAGGCGCCCGGGCGCGGCAGCAGCCGGGCCGCCGACGGGATCAGGCTGGCGGCCAGAAAGGGCAGGGCCATGCCGACGCCAAGGGTGGCAAAAATCAGCAAGGCCTGCAGGGCTGGCAAACCCAGTGCCAGCCCGAGCGAGGCGCCCATGAACGGAGCGGTGCAGGGCGAGGCTACCGCCACCGCCAGCACGCCGGACAAAAACGCGTTGGCGGCCGGGTTTTTTGACTCGAGCAGCAGCACGCGGCTGGGCAGGAACTGGCCAAAATGAAACACCCCCGCCAGATTCAGCCCCATCACCGTGAACAACACCGCCAGCGCCGCCACCACTGCCGGCGACTGCAACTGAAAGCCCCAACCCAGTTGCTCGCCGGCGCTGCGCAGGCCCAGCAGCAAGGCGCCCAGCGCTACAAAGGAAAGCACCACGCCGGCGCTGTAGGCCAGGCCGCTGATGCGGTGGCCGCGCCGGTCATCGGCATGGCGGCTGAAGCTCATCACCTTGATCGCCAGCACCGGGAACACGCAGGGCATCAGGTTGAGGATCAGGCCGCCGATCAGCGCGCCCGCCAGCGCCACCCACAAGCTCAAGGGTAGCGCGGAGCCGACCGGTGATGCCCCCGGGTCGGCGTTCGCCTTGACCGGCGCCGGCGACAGAGACTGGATCGCCACCACCGGGGGCCAGCTGCCCACCACCTTGGCCTGGGTGACAAAGCCCTGGAACTGGCCGTTGTCGTTGGCGGTCAGCACCAGGGGCATCAGCGTCGGGCTTTGGCTGCGCATACTGGACAGGGGCACCTGGGCGGTCCACAGCGCGCCCTGCCAGTTTTGAGTCCATGGGGCGGAGGTTTCGATCACGCCGGACAATTCCGGGAACAACTCCAGCGTCTTGCCCTGCAGCGCGCTGGGCAGCCCGGCGACCGATAGCTTGAGGCTGTTGCCATCCACTTCCACCTGGCTGTCGCCACGCAAGGGGGTGGGCTGCGATTTCAGACTGGCATCAAAGGCGGCGCCATTGAGCGCGGTGGAGCCGCGCAGCGGCAAGCGCAGTGCAAATTCGCCATCCTCGGGGATGCATACCTCGCGACACACCAGCCAACTGGCCTTGAGTTTGAGCTCGATCTCGCTGTTGAGCAGCGCCGGCTTGAAGTCCGGCGTGATGGTGAGCGGCACCGGCAACAGCATCGTGCCGCCGTAACCGTAGTTGACCAGGTTGCCCAGGGTAAACCGTTGGGGCAGGGGCCAGGCAATGTCGCCGGCCAGCACGCCGGCTGGCAGGGTCCACTCCAGCTTGGTCGGCAGGCCGGAGTCGCCCGAATTCTTCCAGTAGGAGTGCCATCCCGCCTGGTGCGCCAACTGCAGCCCCAGCCACACCGTTTTGCCGGGGCCGGCCCCGTCCGGCGCATGGGCCATCAGTTCGGCGCGCACTTGATCCGTGCTGAATACGGAGCTGGCGGCATTTTGGGCGCGGGCCGGTGTCGTTAGTGCGCCAATCGCTATTAGAAAGGTAGCAACCAGCAGGCGGCAGGAAAATTTTGAATTTGTCATTGCACTATGTGAGTGGCGCCTGGGCGCAAAGTTCCAGCACGCGGTGTGGCCTGCGTCATTGCCCGTGGCTCAGGTGGCAAAGCCCAGCACCACCCGGCGCGTGCTGGCTGATTTCTTTTCGATCTTGGTCACGATGACCGGCCCAATTTCTGCCGTGTTGGCCACATGGGTGCCACCGCAGGGCTGCAAGTCGATCAGTTCTTGGCTGCCAATGCGGATGGTGCGAATGGTGCCGCTGCCGCGCGGCGGCTGCACCGACATGCTTTTCACCAGCGCCGGATTGGCGTCCAGCTCGGCGTCGCTGATGCTGCCCACGCGCAAAGGGTAGGCCGCCGCCACCAGCCGCGCGATGCCGGCGGAAAGTAGCTCCTTGTCCAGCGCGGCGGTCATGTTGAAGTCCAGCCGCGCATAGTCGGGCGTGATCGAGCAGCCGTTCACCAACTGCGGCACCAGATGGCACAGCAGATGGGTGGCGCTGTGAAAGCGCATCAGGCGCAGGCGCCGGGCCCAGTCGAGGCGGGCGGTGACGCACTCGCCCAGCGCCAGCCTGAGGCCGGCTGGCGGCGTCTGATGCAACAACTGGCTGAGTAATTCGGGCGCCGGAAAATGGCCTATTTCATGATTGAAACTGCCGTCTGCAGCCTTGCCCTTGCGGGTGTCAACAATCGCGATTTGGCTGCCGTCGTCGCGTATCAGCAGGCCGGTATCGCCGGCTTGGCCGCCCCCGAGCGGGTAAAACACGGTGCGGTCGAGCACGATGCCCTGGGACGTGATGGCCACCACCGTGGCGCGGCACTCGGCCAGGTAAGCGTCGGTGCGAAACAGGTCTTGCGTCATGCTTGGATAATAACGGGATGCATCATGCCGCCCACTGGCGCCCCTGCGCGGCGTGGTCCAGTACCAGGTGGAACACGTTGCCGGGATCTGCGGGTTCAGCTTGAGCGCTGCCGCCTTCAGGCGCGCGGGCAGCAGTATATCGCGCTTGTCCAGCCGGCCCGAGCCATCATCCTAGAAACCGCAGTTGACCGCTCATTTCCGCTTGCAAGGCCGCATGAACACTCACTTCTGTACTCACGAACGAGTTCACCTTTTGGGTGACAGCGCTACGTGCCCGATTGAGCCGCCCTGGCGCGCTCTGGCGGCGTTGCTCCTCCTTGCGGGCAGTAGCCCGCCGCGTTGTCACGCCTTGCCAGAACACCCCATGACGGCCCACTCGGGCACGTCCAACTGCGGTTTCTAGGATCATTCAAATCGGCCGGATCGGCCGTATAGCACTCCAGCACGTCAAAACCGCACACATGCTACAGGCGCTGCTGCAGCGCCTGCTCGATCTGGTGTTCGGTAATGAAGTTCGGCGTGGATGTTGATGATAGAGGGTGGCTGCAGTGGTTCAAACTGATAAAGCCCGAGTTCATCAAAGGCCCGTTTGGTGATTATTCGCAAACAAGGCCTTCAAAAACCGTCGGATTTAGGCTGGTAATTCAAGTTCGCCGAGTTTCGTGTATATACAATCGCCATTCCGGCAGCCCAATTTTCAAGACCATGAAACTCTATTTGTCCCAAAAAAATCAGGCAAAAGCTCACGCTGAAAACGCCGCCGGTCAGCGAGAACGATATCTACGAATGTTTTACCAACCGTACCCACTCCTTTCTGGAAGACACGCGGGAGGATCATAAAACCGACCCCGTTACCCTTTGGTTTATTTCTGAAAACGACTACGGCCGCCGCCTGAAAGTGTGCTTCATGAACGACGGCCAGCAGATCAGCATCAAGTCGGCCTATGTGCCCAATGCCGATGAGGTGCGTGTTTACGGGGCGCGGGCCAAGCCAATTTGACTGGCCGTGGCTGTAGATACATCTCGTTCGCTTACTTTGAATAGATGACTCACTCTGACACCAGGAGAACCGCCATGAGCAAGAAAATTACCGGAACCCCAGAAGCTTGGGATGACCGCCTGTTGGGCGCCGATGAACAGTACGCCGTGGCCGTGGGCCCCGAGCATGACGTCGCCGTAGACGAGGCGCTAGGCTTGAAGTTGATATCCATCCGGTTGCCCGAATCGCTGATTGATGACTTCAAGAACATTGCCACCATCAACGGCGGCATGGGCTACCAGACCCTGATGCGTCAGGTTCTCAAGCGCTTTGCCGCGAGCGAACTGAAGATGATTGCGCGTGACTATGCCGAACAAGTGCAGCGTGCCAAAGCCGACGAGGCAGCGGCGCCCGCGCCTCGCGTGTCGCATCGAAAAGCAGCCTGATTCGCTTCTCGGTTGACCAAAGAAAAACCCGCCTCGGAGTGGCGGGCGTCGCTGGCGCTGTTGGCCATGACCAGCGCGGCGCGGCCTTGGGGTTTGAGCGAGGTGGCAAACAGGTTGATCCACAGGTAGTTGGCGTTGGGCACGGTCTCCAGCCCGGCCTCGGATTTTTTGAGCTTGGTTTTGTTGCGCGGCAGGCCGTTGACGGCCAGGTTCATCTTGGCGAGCTTGACGGTTTCCAGCGTTTTCTCCTGGCCATAGACGTAGATGCTGTCTTGGGCCTTGCCTTGCGCGGCCAGGTCATCGCGGTGCGCGGCAATGAATTCGGCCGATTGCACGAACATGCCGCCCGAGCCGCAGGCCGGGTCAAACACTTGTCGCCATGGGGCTCGATGATTTTCACCATCAGTTTGACGACCGAGCGCGGCGTGAAAAACTCGCCGCCGACCTGGCCCTCGCTCATGGCGAAATTGGCCAGAAAGTATTCGTAAATCTTGCCAAACAGGTCACCACCCGCATCCAGCGGAATGTCAGAAAATATTTTCAGCAGGCGCTGCGCCAACCCATTGTTTTGCGCGGAGCGGGTGAGGCGAAAGTATTCGTCCTGCGGCAGCACGCCGGCCAGCTCCGGTTGGTATTCCTCAATAGCTTGCATGGCTTTTTTGAGAGCATTGGCGATGTCTTCCTTCTCGGGCAGGTTCAGCAGGTGGCTGTAGCGGGCGTGGTCGGGCAGGTAGAAGCCGCATTGCCTGATGGCGATGCCGGACAGCTTCTCTTCACGCCGTCCACCCTTGAGTTTCTGGTATTCGGCCAGGATGGCGGTTTCAACCTAGAAACCGCAGTTGACCGCTCATTTCCGCTTGCAAGGCCGCATGAACACTCACTTCTGTACCCGCGCACGAGTTCACCTTTTGGGTGACAGCCGTAGGGTGGGCAAAGCGCAGCGTGCCCACGGACTGGTTTGTTGGAACGGATGAAGTTGGTGGGCACGCTGCGCTTTGCCCACCCTACAACTGCGTTGTCGAGCCTACCCAGACACGCCGCCAGCAGTCCACTCCGGCACGTCCAACTGCGGTTTCTAGGTTCATGTTGTCGGAAAACTTCAGGAAGATCAGGCCCGGCACGGGGGTCGAGTATTCGCTCGCTTTCAGGTCGGAGTTGGCGCACAGGCTGTCGGCGGCGCGCCAGAGGTCGACTTCGAGCTTCTTGAGCTGTTCTTTGTTCATGGTTTGATAATACCGGCATGGTTTCCCCGCAGTCGCCCGATTCCCCCGCCATCGTCTTGTGCACCCTGAATGCCAAGTACATCCACGCGTCCTTGGGTTTGCGCTATCTGCTGGCCAATATGGGGGACTTGAAGCTACGGACGGTGCTGCGCGAGTTCACGATTGCGCGCCAGCCGCAGGAGATCGCCGACGAGTTGCTGGCGCTGCTGGGGGAGCCGGCACCCGGTGCGACGCAGATCGTTGGTTTTGGCGTGTACATCTGGAACGTGGCGCAGACCACCGGCGTCGTGCGCCGGCTCAAGGCGGCGCGCCCTGATGTCAAGGTGGTGCTGGGCGGGCCCGAGGTCAGCCATGAGGTCGAGGAGCAGGAGATCGTGCGGCTGGCGGACCATGTCATCACCGGCTGGGGCGACGTCAGCTTTGCCGGACTGTGCCGCGCCCTGCTGCACGGGCCGCAGCCGCTGATGAAAATCATCCCCGGCGAGCAGCCGCCACTGGATCAGATTGCCCTGCCTTACGCGGAGTACAGCGAGGCCGATCTGGCGCACCGGCTGCTCTACGTCGAGGCCTCGCGCGGCTGCCCCTTCAAGTGCGAGTTCTGCCTGAGTTCGCTCGACAAGACGGCCTGGGCGTTCGATCTGGACGCGTTCCTCGCGCAAATGCAGATGTTGTATGAGCGCGGTGCGCGCAATTTCAAGTTTGTGGACCGCACCTTCAATCTCAAAATCGACGCTTCGGTGCGCATCCTGCAATTTTTTCTGGACCGGCTGCCGGCGCCCGGGGCGACCGACGCGGCAGGCGAACTGTTCGTGCATTTCGAAGTCATTCCCGACCAACTGCCGGATCGCCTCAAGCACATGATCGCGCAATTCCCGCCCGGCGTGCTGCAGTTGGAGGTGGGGGTGCAAAGTTTCAACGCCGAGGTGCAGCAGCGCATTTCGCGTCGGCAGGACAACGCCAAAACCGAGGCCAATTTGCGCTGGCTGATGGCGTGCTCTCATGCGCACCTGCACGCCGACCTGATCTTTGGCCTGCCGGGTGAAACGCTGGCCAGCTTTGGCGCCGGTTTTGACCGCCTCCACGCGCTGGGTCCGCATGAAATCCAGCTCGGTATTTTGAAGCGCCTGCGCGGCACGCCGATTGCGCGCCACAGCGTGGCCTACGCCATGGTGTATGACCCGCAGCCACCCTACACCGTGCAAAGTACCGGGGCGGTGGAGGCGGCCACGCTGCAGCGCTTTACGCGCTTTTCTCGCTACTGGGACCTGGTGGCCAACTCGGGACGCTTCACGCATACGCTGGCGTTTTTGCTGGGGGCGGGCGTTGACGCCAGCATCGAAAACACATCCGATGCCCGTGCCGCGTCGCCTTCGCCCTTTTACACCTTCCTCGCTTTTGCCGACTGGCTGTGGCGCACCAGCCGCCAAACCAGCGGTTTCACGCCCGAGGCGCTGGTGGACGCCCTGTTTGACTACCTTGCCATCGAGCGTCGCCTGCCTGCGGCCACGGTGCAACGCACCCTGCTGGCCGACTATCTGGCCAGCGGCGCGCGCGCCAGTCCGAGGGCGCTCCAAGGGCTGTTGCCCAAACGGGAGGCGGCCCTTGCGCCGGGCACCAAAACGCTGGCGCAGCGCCAGGAGCGCCATCTGGCGATGCGCCAAACGGTGGACTGAGGCGATTTCCTATACT
>JAKFXU010000014.1 GCA_021731215.1 Rhodoferax sp. | reverse complement strand
TACCGCGGATCAAGCGATAGCCGGAATCGGCGCTTGACAGGTGGGCCAACGGTCAAGATACTTGTTTTTGGGCGGTTGATTTTCCTATCGTCGGGGCGAGGAGGCCATGAACAAGCCGAATATCAAAACACAGCGCCTGGCCGCCTTGTTCGTGCTGGGTGGCCTGCTGTTCAACTATCCCCTGCTGGCGCTGTTCAACCGCCCGCTGCTGCTGGGCAGCATCCCGCTGCTGTACGTCTATGTGTTTGCGGCCTGGGCGCTGCTGATCGGCCTGCTGGCGCTGGTGATCGAGAAGAAGTAGCGGCCATGCAGCGCGAGCTTTTGTTCCGCCCGGCCAAGCCCGAGGACTGAATCTTGCCGGCCTGGATCATCCTGCTCGTTGCCGCCGCCTACCTCGGGCTGCTGTTCGTGATTGCCTACTACGGCGACAAGGCGGCCGATGCCGGGCGCAGCCTGATTGCCAGCCCCTATGTCTATGCGCTTTCGCTCGGCGTCTATGCCACTGCCTGGACCTTTTACGGCAGCGTCGGGCGCGCCGCCACCGACGGCATCGGCTTCCTGCCGGTCTATCTCGGCCCGACCGTGATGATCGCCCTGTGGTGGCTGGTGCTGCGCAAGATCATCCGCATCGCCAAGGACAACCGCATCACTTCGCTGGCCGACTTCATTGCCGCGCGCTACGGCAAGAGCGCGGCGCTGGCCGGACTGGTGACGGTGATCGCGGTGGTTGGCGTCACGCCCTATATCTCGCTGCAATTGAAGGCGATCGCCACCAGTTTCAGCGTCCTGCGCGGCTACTCCGAGCTGCAGGCGCTGACGCCGCCGGAGCGCATCTGGCAGGAGCTGGCGCTGCCGGCGCCGGGGCAGATCTGGCACGACACGGCGTTTTACGTGGCCCTGGTGCTGGCGGCCTTCACCATTGTTTTCGGCGCCCGCAAGCTCGACACCGCGGAGCGCCACGAGGGCCTGGTGGCGGCGATCGCCTTCGAGTCGCTGGTCAAGCTGCTGGCCTTTCTGGCGGTGGGTATCTTCGTCACCTGGGGCCTGTACGACGGCATCAACGACCTGTTCACCAAGGCCGCGCAGGTGCCGCACATCGTCGAGGTCTTCACCATCGGCGGCAGCTCGACCGACGTCTATCGCAGCTGGGCCTCGCTCTTTTCGCTGGCTTTCCTGGGCATGATGGCGATCATGTTCCTGCCGCGCCAGTTTCAGGTGGCGGTGGTCGAAAACGTCGACGAGGCGCAATTGAAAAAGGCGATCTGGCTGTTTCCGCTCTACCTGTTCCTGTTCACCCTGTTCGTGCTGCCGATCGCCTTCGGCGGCCTGCTGTATTTCGGCACCAGCGTCAATCCGGATACCTTCGTCCTCGCCCTGCCGATGGCCGCCCAGCAGCGGGCGCTGGCGCTGTTCGTCTTCCTCGGCGGCTTCTCGGCCGCCACCGGCATGGTGATCGTCGAGACCATCGCCCTGTCGACCATGGTCTGCAACAGCCTGGTGATGCCGGTGCTGCTGCGCATCAAGGCGCTGCGCCTGAGCGAGCGCGCCGATCTTTCCGCGCTGCTGCTCGCGATTCGCCGCATCACGATCGTGCTCGGCCTGCTGCTCGGCTACGCCTATTACCGGCTGGCGGGCGAAGCCTACGCGCTGGTCTCGATCGGCCTGATTTCCTTTGCCGCCGTCGCCCAGTTCGCGCCGGCGCTGCTCGGCGGCATCTACTGGAAGGGCGGCACGAAGAGCGGCGCGCTGGCCGGGCTCGGCGCCGGCTTCCTGGTCTGGGCCTATACCCTGCTGCTGCCGGCCTTCGCCCGTTCCGGCTGGCTGCCGATGGCCTTGCTGGAACAGGGGCCGTTTGCCATCACGCTGCTGCGCCCGCTCGCCCTGTTCGGCCTGGAGGGGCTCGATGATATTAGCCACGCCATGCTGTGGAGCATGCTGGCCAACGTCGGCGCCTACCTGGCGGTGTCGATCATGAGCGAACAGAGCGCCATCGAGCAGACGCAGGCGACGCTGTTCGTCGATATCTTCAAGCACGATCGCGGCGCCGAGCGGGTCTGGCGGGCGAGCGGCTCCTTGCTCGATCTGCACGCGCTGATGGTGCGCTTTCTCGGCGCCGACAAGGCGCGCCAGGCGTTCACCGCCTACGCCCGCCAGCGCGGCCTGGATTGGCCGCAGGAGATCGACGCCGAACTGTCGCGCTACTGCGAGGCGCAGTTGGCCGGCGTCATCGGCACCGCCTCGGCGCGCGTCATGCTGACCTCGGTGGTGGAGGAAGAACTGCTGCGCGACAGCCTGACCGGTCTGCCCAACCGCGCGCTGCTGCTGACGCGCATCGGCGATGCGCTGGCCCGGCGCCGGCTCCAATCCGGGCGCGGCTTTGCGCTCCTTTATCTCAGCCTCGACCGCTTCCGGGGCGTCACCGACAGCCTCGGCGCTGCCGTCGGCGACCAGTTGCTGATCGCCGTCGCGCAACGCCTGGGCGCCGGCCTGCATCCCGCCGACACGCTGGCCCGCGTCGGCGGCGAGAGCTTCGCCATCCTGCTCGACGCAGCGCAGGACGAGGGCGTGGCGACGCGTTTGGCCGAGCAGTTGCAGCGCGCGCTGGCGGCCGGCTTCAACCTGGAGGGGCACCAACTGTTCACCACCGCCAGCGTCGGCATCGCGCTCGGCCGGCCCGGCTACGCCGACCCCGCCGACCTGCTGCGCGACGCCGAGACCGCCGCCCACAATGCCGAGCGGCGCGGCGGGGCGTGCTACGAGTTGTTCGCCGCCGACCTGCGCGAGCGCGTCGTCGCCCTGCTCGACATGGAGACCAAACTGCACCAGGCGGTGGTGGGCGGCGAGGAATTCAGGGTCTATTACCAGCCGGTCGTTTCGCTGCAGAGCGGCCGGCTGGCCGGCTTCGAGGCCCTGGTGCGCATGCGTCGCCCCGACGGCAGCCTGGTGCCGCCGACCGAATTCATTCCGCTCACCGAGGAGACCGGCCTCATCGTTGCGATCGGCCGCTGGGTGCTGGCCGAGGCCTGTCGCCAGATGCGCGACTGGCAGCAACGCTACCCGGATCATCCGCCGATGCAGATGAGCGTCAACCTGGCCGGGCGCCAGTTCGCCCAGCCCGACCTGCTGCAGCAGATCGAGGCGGTGCTGGCGCAAAGCGGCCTCGACATCAAGAACCTCAAGCTCGAAGTGACCGAGACGGTGCTCATGGAGCACGCCGAGGCGGCGGCGCTGGTGCTGGAGAAATTGAGCGCCATGGGGGTCAAGCTGCTGATGGACGACTTCGGCACCGGCTATTCGTCGCTCTCCTACCTGTACCGTTTTCCGATCAACACGCTGAAGATCGACGCCTCGTTCGTGCGCCGCATGGACGTTGACCGCAAGAATGCCGACATCATCCAGACCATCGTCACCCTGGCCCACACCCTGAACATGGACATCGTCGCCGAAGGGGTCGAGAACGCCGCGCAACTGGCGCAGTTGCGGGCGCTGCAGGTGGAATACGGGCAGGGTTACTTCTTCGCCCAGCCGCTCGACGCGCAAGCGGCCGAGGCGATGATCGTCGCGCGGCCGCTCTGGTAGCCCGCGCTCTTACGGCTGCTGTTGCGAGCGCTGCGGCATCAGCCCAGTCTGGCGCGGCAATGCGCTCGTCCCTAGCCGCCGCGCCGGGCCGCCCCAAGCAAGGCGAGCCCCCTCGGGGGGCAGCGCAGTACACGAAGTGACAAGCGTGGGGGCACCTAGAATAGCTTGTCCTGTTCCACCCACGAGAGTTCCACCATGGCCAGCATCGCGCGCACCGAAGCACACGCAGCAAAAACAGGCCTCAAGGTCGCCGTCATGGGCGCGGGCGCCGTCGGCTGCTACTACGGCGGCATGCTGGCGCGCGCCGGGCATGAGGTGGTGCTGATCGCGCGGCCCCGGCACGTGGAGGCCATCAACCGCGAAGGTCTGCGCCTGCAGACCACCAGCTTTGACGCTCAGGTGCGCCTGGCCGCCAGCAGCGCGCCCAGCGCGGTGCAGGGCGCGCAACTGGTGCTGTTCTGTGTCAAGTCCCTTGATACCGAAGCCGCCGGCGCCCATATAAAGCCGCAACTGGCGCCCGATGCGCTGGTGCTGACCCTGCAAAACGGCGTGGACAACGCCGACCGGCTGCGCACCGTGCTTCCCGGAACCACGGCGGCGGCGAGCTGGTGATCGAGCCCGCCAGCGCCAGCGAGGCCGTGGCGCAAGCGCTGATCGCCGCCGGCGTGCCCACCGAGGTCTCCAGCAACGTGCGCGGCGCGCTGTGGGCCAAGCTGATCCTCAACTGCGCCTACAACGCCGTCTCGGCCATCACCCAGTTGCCCTATGGCAAGACGGTGGCAGGCGAGGGCATCAAGGACGTGATGCGCGACGTGGTGGCCGAATGCCTGGCCGTGGCCCAAGCCGAGGGCGTGCAGGTGGCGGGTGACGTGCATGCGGCCGTGGCCAAGCTCGCCGACAGCATGCCCAGCCAGTATTCATCGACCGCGCAGGATCTGGCGCGCGGCAAGCGCAGCGAGATCGACTACCTCAACGGCCTGATCGTGCGGCGCGGCGAAGCGCTTTTGCTGCTCCGGCACCGCCTCGTTTGCCAGGACTTTTAGCACGACTTCGGCCATCTCCTGCAGGCTGTCGAGCTGGGGCAGGTCTTCGCTCAGGGCAAAGCCCGATTGCAGCCAACCGGGCGCGTAGCGCAATGACACGGCCCGGCCCAGCCACCAAAGGAACAAACGGTCTTGCGGAACGTACTTTTCAGCCATTGCGATCGCCACCTGTTCGGCGATGCCGCTGCACCGCCGCGCTGATCTCATTTTCAAGCGCAGCCACATCCTCTTTCGGGTCAGCCGCAGCCGCCAGCGCTTCATGGCGGCCGATGAGCCACAGGGCCGTGGCGTACACGCCGATCGACACAGCCGCATCACCTTTCTCCATCTTCTGAGGGTCGGGACCGACACGTCCAGCCGCGCCGCCCAGGCACGCAAGGGCTGCCTGCGCCGCTTGCGGGCCGTGGCCAAGTCAGCGCCAAGCTTGCGCAACGCCGCTGCGGCGGCGGTGGCCAGGCGTCGCAGGCCCCCTCGGTCGTGCATGGTTGATCGCTTCGTCGAACCAGCTTTGCAAGGCTCCTTTCGAATATCATGGATTCCTGGATTTCGTAGCGTATCTCATACTTGCCGACGAGAATCCGGCGTACCTCGCGCGGTTCAAACTCTTCCAACTTTTCACCGATACGCGGATTCACCAGCAGACTGGTCGGCGCGGCGGCGAGCGCCTGTACAGCGCGCACAGCGGCAGGCTTGTTCACCGGAGCCAAGAAGTCGTACAGTCGTGCCAAGTCAGATAGCGCATCATGACTGCAAAGTTAGCCTTCACTCCCGGTCCATAGACCAAGGACGGACGGATGATGACCACTTCCATGCCGGTTTGCAAGGCGATCTGGCGCAAGCTCTACTCGAGACCCGTCATTCAGAAGTACGGTAGGTGCTGACTTGAATTATTTTAAATTTATCCTTTTAAAAAGGACAAATTGAAATAAGATCATCCTTTATGGAAAGTCAATTTCGCGCAGTCATTCGCCAGAAAATCATTGATGCCCAAGCCGCGCCGCTGCCGGTGCTGGCGCGCCGGGACGTCTGGTTACCCGCCGTCAAAGGCAAGGCTACAGCGGTGATTGGCATGCGGCGGGCCGGCAAGACCAGCCTGCTGTGGCAGATTCTTGCTGACCGCCATGCAAGCGGCACGCCGCGCGAGGGCTTGCTTTATTTCAGCTTTGAAGACGAACGCCTCGCTGACATGCAGGTACAAGACCTCGACCTGCTCGTTGAAACGTTCTACCAACTCAACCCCGCATGGCGTGATAGCCGTCGGGCCAGCTTCTTTCTGGATGAAATCCAGCTCGTACCAGGCTGGGAGCTATTTGCCAGGCGCCTGCTTGACACCGAAAACATCGACCTTTTCCTCTCCGGATCGTCCGCGCGCCTGCTCTCGCGTGAAGTGGCCACCAGCATGCGCGGCAGAGCCATGGAGGCGGTTGTTTTTCCGTTCAGCTTTCGCGAGATGTTGCGCCATGCCGGCCGCGAACCACAAAAACCGACAGACCGCCTGACCAAGGCCGAGCGCTCACAGCTCCATAATGATCTGTTTGATTACCTCGCCCACGGGGGCTTTCCCGAAGCTCAGGCGCTCGATGCCCGCAACCGTCTTGAGCTCTTGCGGACCTATGTCGATGTTGTGCTCCTGCGCGATGTAGTTGAGCGCCACAACCTCAGCCAGCCTCGGGTATTGCACTGGATGGTGCGACAACTGCTGGGCAATACCGCCGGTGCATTCAGCATCAACAAGTTCCATGCCGATCTCAAATCGCGTAGCGTGGCGGTGGGCAAGGACACCCTGCACAGCTACCTCGCACATCTGGAAGACGCCTTCCTGTTAAGTAGCCTTGATCTTGCGACGGACTCCGAGCGCCGCAGACAAGTCAACCCACGCAAGGTGTACCCCGTGGACACCGGACTCATGGCGCTGTTTGACCGTTCAGGCAAAGCCAATGTGGGCCACGCGTTGGAGACGGCGGTCCTGCATGAGCTGCAGCGCCGTGGTGTCCAGGTGAACTATGTGCGCACCCCGGCAGGTTTTGAGGTGGACTTTTATGCGCGCGGCCTGGCGGGCAACGAGGCCCTGATTCAGGTCTGCGCCGACCTCGACAGCCCCGACACCCTGGCGCGAGAAGTACGTGCACTGCAGGATGCCGCCCGGACTTGGCCCAACGCTGCATTACAGCTCATCACACTCAACCCGCCCAAGGGTGACCCGCTGCCGCCCGAGATACAGCTTCACCTGGCGTCCGACTGGCTGTTAACGGGCGACACGAGTTCATAGGGACCTACAGGGCCTCACACACCCACCAACTCCATGGCCAGTTCACGTGGGTTGTCGGTACGCTGGCTGACGTCAACAGGCACGTCGTCCTCGCTGAATTTCTCCCTCGCCCCTCTGGGGAGAGGGCGGGGGTGAGGGGCATGCGTTGCCTCGCCGTTGACCTTGACCGAGCTGAGGAAAATGAAGCGCGTCACCCCCGCTGCCGCTGCCTGGCGCGCCAGGTGCAATGTCCCCCAAACATTGACACGACGAAATTCAGCCAATGGATCCGTGGCCGCGTCTTGCATCACATGCACGCGGGCGGCGGCATGGACAGCACAATCGGCAACAACAAGACCAGCCCAGCGCAAGCGCCTGCGATCAAATCCAGCACACGTTTCACGCTAACACTCCCTTGCCGCATTCTGCAGTCCTTCTTCGTTATTCATCCTGTTTTTGGGACTCCACCAGCAGTGCCAGCAAACTTTGCAAAGGCTGGGCGATCACGCCAGCCGCCTGCAAGAGACAGCCGCACCCGCACGCAGCGCCGGCAAACTGCTCATGAGTTTGGCGGGGTTATCGGGCCGTGCCCGGTCAAACACCTCGTTGACGACGTGGCAATCCATGTATTGACTTAGGCGGCTACCAGGAGGCTTTCGTATGGGATGTGCAACCCGTCGTGCAGTTGCTTTACCATTTGCAGACTTAGCCGACGCTTGCGGTTCAGCACTTCTGAAACGCGGCCACTTGAGCCGATGTAGCGCTCCAGGTCTTTCGGGGTGAGCCTTTGTTGCTCCATTCTGAATTTAATGGCATCGACCGGATCCGAAGCCACCATCGGGTAATGCTTGTGCTCATAGGCTTCAATAAGCGTTACAAGAATTTCCATCTCGTCCGCCTCTGGCGTCCCCTCTTGCGCCTGAAACACCGGCTCGAGCCGCTTGAATGCAGCGCGCAAGTCGTCATCGTTTCGGATTGGCTTAATATTCATTGACGGTCTCCACGTTAATTTGGTCATACCGCGCATGAGTGTGACAGTACCCGGTATTCAGGCAACTATGGATTCCAAGCCCTTTTTGTCAATCAACTGAAGCAGCTTGGCCGCCGCGCCACTGGGGTGCTTGCCCGAGCTGGGTGATTCCCATTTTTGAACCGCTGAAACGCTCACGTTCAAGATGGACGCCAACACCGATTGGCTGACTTTGGCCTTTTCAACTCGAATTGCCGTGACCTTTTCAGGGGAGTATTCCGGTGGACTCTGGCAGATCAGCTTCATTTTGGCCATGTCCTGCTTAGAGATGAGTTCGTGCCCTTGAAGCGCCTGCACCATCTCCATCATCTCGTCCAGAATGCGGTTCTTTTCAGTTGGCTTTTTGTTTGCCATTGCAAATCTCCTTCAGAATTTCATCGGCAAGCAGTTCATCAAGTTTTTGAGCCTCTGCCGCCTGCAGCCCAGACGCGATAATTTTGGCAGCATCCACTTCCTTGTCGGAGAAATCAGACCCCGGTTGGCTCTTTTCACGCCCGGCCAGAAAGAAAATGGCGTCCTTGTGCTTCTTGGCCACCAGAGTACGGGTTGATCCACTCTTACCCTGCCCCGGCACCGCCACGCGTTTCTTGCACACCCCGCCACCCAAATCCGCCTCAAACAAGCCCTGCTCAATTTCGCGGGCTGCTTGACATAGCAATGCGTCGCTCACCACCTTACGAGTCCAGCGATCAAAAGTCTTGGTTTTGAAGACCGTTTCATCGGCAAATTCTATCCATCTATAGCACCAAGTGCAAGCCGCCACCCTTGCGCCGCCTTCCTCAAGCC
>JAKFXU010000015.1 GCA_021731215.1 Rhodoferax sp. | reverse complement strand
GGCCGCACACAGCGCAGTCGCGTATTCGAGCAGGCCGGTGGCGACCAGCCGCAGGCTGTGCTGGTCGCGGAACTGGCGCGCCACCTCCCACACTGCGGCGTGGGAGCGGTTGTGCGAGAACACGAAATGAACCGTGTCGCCCGCCTTCACGCCCTCGGTCACCGCCTGCGCGAGGGTACGTTGCTTGCTCTGCATGGTCATGGCCGGATGCCGGCGCTTAGCCCATCATGGTCAGGCCACCGCTGACGCTGATGACCTGGCCGGTGATGAAACTGCTGCGGCTGCTGGCAAAAAACACCACCGCGTCGGCGACTTCTTCGGGTTTGCCCAGACGACGGAACGGGATGGCGCCGATCAGCGCCTGCTGCATCTTCTCCGGCTGCGTGGCAAACAGCGGCGTGTCGGTCGGTCCCGGGCAAACGCAGTTGACATTGATGGCGTAACGCGCCATTTCGCGCGCCAGCGACTTGGTGAAGGCAATGACACCGCCCTTGGCACCGGCATAAACGGTTTCGCCGCTGCTGCCACCGCGACCGGCGTCGCTGCTGATGTTGACGATCTTGCCGCCCTTGGCTTCTATCATGCCGTCGAGAAAGGCGCGCGTCACTTTCACCGGGCCCATGAAGTTGATGGCCATGATCTTGTCCCAGTACTCGGGCGTGTTCTTGACGAAGGGCTCGATGATGTCCCAGCCGGCGGCGTTGACCACGATGTCGGCATGACTCACGGCGGCGTGCACGCCATCGGCAAAACTCTTGATCGCGGCGTCCTTGGTGATGTCCAGAAACAGCGCCTCGGCCTTGCCGCCGGCGGCGCGGATTTCGGCCGCAACGGCCTCACCGCCGGCCAGGTTGATGTCACCCACGAACACGCGCGCGCCGGCCTTGGCCAGGGCGATGCAGGTGCTGCGGCCTATGCCCGAACCGCCACCGGTGACGACTGCTGATTTGTTGCTCAGATCCATGTTGCTTTCTCCGTTGATTGGTAAATTGAGAGGTGACGTCCGTGCGCAGCGCCTTAGCGGCTCCGCTGCGCAAAAAACTCTTGGATGCGAGTGCGGGCTTCCGTCGTTGCCATCAGGCCATGTGTGCCCTGCAACTCGGTCTCGAAGCCAATTGGTGCCAGCGCGGCGACCTTGGCGATGCAGCGTTTGGCCACCTGCAGCGCGGGCGCCGACAGGCTGGCGATGCGCTGCGCCAGTGCCTCGGCCTCGCGGGCCAGGTCAGCGGGCGCTACCGCCCACTGCACCAGGCCGAGGTCCCGTGCGCTGGCGCCGTCCAGCACCTCACACGCCAGGATGATGCGGGCCGCGATGCCGGGGCCGCACAAGCGGGTCAGGCGCTGCGTGCCGCCGGCGCCGGGGATGAGACCCAGCTGCGCCTCGGGCAGGCCGAGCTTGGCATCGATGGACGCCATGCGCAGGTCGCAGGACAGCGCCAGTTCGAAGCCGCCGCCCAAAGCGGTGCCGCCGATTTCGGCCAGCGTCACGCATGGCAAGGCTTCGATGCGATCAAACAGCCGATGAAAGCCGCGAATGTCTTCCACCATCACGTCGGCGCCGTTCTCCATGTCAAAGCGCGTTTGCACTTGCGCCAGGTCGGCGCCGGCGCAAAACGCTTTCTGGTCGCTGCGGATGTGCAGCAGCGCCAGATCGGTCTTGCCGGCCAGGCCATCGAGCACGGAATTGAATCCGGCGACCCACTCGTTGTTGATGGCATTGACGGGTGCGCGCTGCATCGTGAGGCGCACGATGCGGCCCTGGTCTTCGACTTTAAACATGTGACGGGTCTCCTTTTAAGGTTTTGAGTTCTTCACGCAATTTGAATTTCTGGATCTTTCCGCTGGGCGTGGCAGGCAGGGCATCGCGCAACACCAGGTACTCCGGCAGCTTGAAGCGCGCCACGCCGCGCTCGATCAGGAATTGCTTCATTTCGTCGAAGGCGAGCGACAGGCCGGGATGGCAGACCACCACGGCGCAGCAGAGTTCGCCCAGGCGCTCGTCCGGCAGGCCAATCACCGACACCATGTGGCAGGCCGGGTGTTCCAGCAGGATGTCCTCGACCTCGCGCGCCGAGATGTTCTGGCCGCCGCGGATGATCATGTCCTTGATGCGGCCCACGATACGCACCGAGCCATCGGCGCCGACCGTGGCCAGATCGCCCGAGTGGTACCAGCCCTGGGCGTCCAGCGCCGTGGCCGTCAGTTCCGGCTCACCCAGGTAGCCAATGAAAGCATGGGGACCGCGCGACCATTGTTCGCCCTGCCGGCCCGGTGGCAGGGCCCGGCCGTCTTCGTCCACTGCGCACACTTCGATGCCGGGCAAGCTGCGGCCATCGGCTTGCCAGGCGGCTGCTATCGGGTCACCGGGCCAGGTCACGGTGTGCGGCGGACTCTCGGTCGAGCCGTAAATGCTGAGTACCCGGATGCCCACTTGCTGGGCCCGGCGCACTACCACTTCCGGAATCGGCGCACCGCCGCACAGGAAATAACGCAGGTCGGGCAGGCGCTTGCCGCTGCGCTCCATGCTGTCCACGACATCGCTCAGGAACGGCGTCGCGCCCATGGTCCAGCTGGCGCGGCTGGTCGCCATCTGCTCGACGGCGGCGTCGCCCTTGAACACGTCCAGCAGCGAGACGCTGGAGCCCAGCATCAGCGTCATCAGAATGCCGTGCATGAAGCCGCTGGTGTGCGTAACCGGCGAGGCCATAAAGCAAACATCGTCGCTGCTGAGCTGCAGCGTTGCAGACAGTGCGCGCTCGCCGAAAATCGCCGTGTTGTGGGTATGCACCACGCCCTTGGGCCTGGACTCCGAACCGGAGGTAAACAACAAGAGACCGGGCGCGTCGGCTGCCGCATAGTTGTCCTTTTCCAGCAGCGGGCCGGACAGCGCTTCATCGAACGAAGTCCCGAGCGCCAGCTTGCCTCGGCCTATCACCACAATGGTTGGCGCAATCGTCAACTCGTTCTTGATCTGGGCCAGATGCTCGGTGTAGTCGGCGCTGCGGAACTTGCCCGGCACGATGACCGCCCTGGCGCCACTCTTGTTCATGATGAAGGCCAGATCTTTCCAGCCATAGGTCGGCGGCAGCGGATTGATCACCGCCCCCAGCTTGAAAGTGGCGTAGCTGACGACCGCGGTCTGCCACCAGTTCGGCAGATGCATGGTGACCGCGTCGCCGATGCCGACACCGCGCGCGGCGAGAAAAGCGGCCAGGCGCGAGGCCTTGTCTTCGAGTTCGCCATAAGTGAGGCTGTGCCCGGAGGCGTCCTGCACCACGATCTTTTCGGAATAGCGCGCCACGCTGTCGGCAATCAGCTGTCCCAGCGAGCGGTCTTGCCAGTAGCCGGCCTGGTAGTAGCGCTCAAGTGAGGCGGCGGCGGGTTTCAAATCAATCATGGCAATTTATCTTTCGCTGGCCGGCCGGCCGGCGATGAGTCCGTGCACCGCGTCCAGCAAGCCGCCGTCCGCCAGAATGTTCTGTCCGCTGATGTAGCCGGCGTCCGGGCCGATCAGAAACGCCACAATGCCAGCGATATCGGTGTCCGGCGCGCCTATGCGGTGCATGGGCACCAGTACCTCGCGCGCCGCCTTGGTGGCCGGATCGGCATAGATACGTGCCGTCAGGGAGGTGTGGATCAAGCCCGGCGACACTGCGTTGACACGGATGCCGTCCCCCGCCCACTCCTGCGCCAGCGTGCGCACCAGCATCAGCACCGCCGCCTTGCTGGGGCTGTAGGCGCCCATGCCGGGGTAAGGCTGCAGCCCCGACATCGACGCCACCGCAACAAAACTGCCGCCGCTCTCAAGCAGCGCCGGGTAGGCCGCTTTGGCCAGCAGCCAGGGCGCACGGACATTGACCGCAAGCAGATAGTCCCAGTCGGCCAGTTCCAGATTGACCAGCGAAGCCGGACGCGAGACACCGGCGTTGGACACCACCGCGTCCAGTCCGCCCAGTGACGCGATAGCCTGCTGCACCAGGCGGGCCGGCGTTGCCGCATCGGCCAGGTCGCCAATCAGCGGCAGCAGCCGGCCACCCAGGCGCGCCGCCTCTTCAACCACCGCCTTGAGTTCCTCCGCGTGCGCCGAGGCGCAGGCGGCAACGACAGCACCCTGGCTGGCCAGACGCAGGCAGATGGCGCGGCCGATGCCGCGGCTGGCCCCGGTAACTAAAACTCGCATTGACATATGGCCTCATCAAAAGTGGATGAGGGATTGTTCGCTTTGGAGGGTCTGGCCAGCTTGACGATTCGCGCGAAGAGCAGGACAATTCGGGCGACTTACCGGTGATGCAATGTGACCATCAGGGTTATCCCTAACTATTCGCTTTATGGCATCCAGGCGCAGCCCGGCTGGCAGAGCTCGTTTGATTTTGAGTGGATTCCCCAGCGTTCCCGCCCGTACAACTGGACCATCCGGCCGCACAAGCACGATGCCCTGATCCAGATCCTGTATGTCGTGCAAGGTTCGGCAGAAGTGTTGCTGGACCACACCAAGGTGCGAGTGAAAGCGCCCAGTTTGTTGTGGATTCCTGCACAAACCGTGCATGGCTTCAGCTTCTCCGAGGATGTCAATGGCCCGGTCGTCACGGCGGCGCAACGGCCGCTGGAGGCGCTGATGAACGTGGCCGGGCCGGAGTTGCTGCCCATCATCCGCAAGCCCGCGGCCATTGCCCTGGACGATGCCAGCCGCCACGCCGAGTCACTGATGCCGCTGTTTCTGGCGATCGAGCGCGAGGCGCATGTGCAAGCGGTCGGTCAGTCGACGGCGGGCATGGCGCTGCTGGCGGCCGTTTGTGTGCAGATGGCGCGCCTCAGCCATGTGACAGTGGCCGCGCCCATGAACGCGAACTCACGCAAGACCATGCAGATTGAAAAATTCCGGGCCATGGTCGATGAAAACTACAAAAAGCATTTGCCTATCCTGGCCTACGCCGAGCAACTTGGCATTACCCCCGGCCAACTGTCGCGCCTGTGCCGCGAGGTGCTGGGCGTATCGAGCCTGGACATCATCAACGCGCGCCTGATTCACGAAGCCCAGCGCGTGCTGGTCTACACCGGCAACAGCGTCAAGCAGCTGGCCTATGTTTTGGGTTTTGCGGATGAGACTTACTTCGGCCGGTTTTTTCGGAAACACACCGGTTTGAGTCCGCGTGAGTTTCGAGCGAAAGCGATGGAGGTGATGCTCACACCGGAGGGCAGCGAGTCGCCGATCGAGCTGACAGGTCAGGTGGGTGGAACTTCAGGTTAAGACAGGTACAAAGAAAACTCTGTGTCTTTTCGGAATTCGCGAGCCGGTTTTGCAACGCCAAAGGGGACACTTGAAAGTCCCCGTCTGGACGTAGAAAGCTCCTTGTAAATCATTGGTTTACAGGGTTCTTGGTACGCAACAGGCGTCGCGTCACTCCGTCACACCAGCAGCAAGCCCTTGGCCGGGTGCGCCCGGGCGTGGGACAGGGTGCGCAACACCGAGCGATTGACCGCTTCCATGTCCATCTGGTGCGCTTGGCAGAGCGCGCGCGTGCTTTGGGTGTGGGGCGACTCGAGCGCGGTGGCCACTTCCAGGTAGGGCAGGTAGGGCCCGGACTGGCTCAGGATGGCCGCTGTGCTGTGCGCCGACAGCGGCACCCGCGCCAGCGCCGGCGCCAGCGGTTCGCCCAGCAGCAGGTCAAGCTGCGACAGCAGGCCGCACAGATAAATGTCGCGCCGCAAATCGTCGCCGTCGCCGGCGTCGAGCAGATGCTCCATCAGGCGCGCGCGCAGCACCATGGCGGCGCGCACCGGCTGCAGATTGAGGTCGCTGTTGGCATGGGGCAACTGTTCCAGCAGCCAGGCGCGCAGTTGCGACAGGCCCAGTACCATCAGACCCTGGCGCAGCGACTCGATCTCGGCGCGCAGGCCCAGACCGGCCGAGTTGGTGTAGCGCAGGAAGCGATAGCTCAGGATTGGTTCCGCGCTCAGAATGTGCTCGAGCTGCTCGACCGAATCATCGGCGTCGATGGCTTCGATCAGGCGCACGATGGCGCGCTGCTCGGGCTGGATTCTTTGCTGCCGATAGCCGTGCAGCACGTCCTCCAGCGGCCAGCCGGCCAGGCCCCAGGCGCCTTGTTGATCCAGACAGTGTTCGGCCAGCACCCGGCTGGCCAGCGCCTCGTAAATCTGACCGGCTTGCACCGGGCTGCTCAGGCGGTCGCCCGGCAGGGCTTCGCCGGCGTTGTGCTGGCGCAGCGATACGCGCAAGCCGGCCAGCGCCTCGGCGGCGCTAAGGTTGACGATCTGGCGTAAAAAGCACGGGGCCAGCTCGGCGCCGGGGCGCTGCCCCGGCTCGCCGCGCCAGATCAGCCGCAGGCCGCGCTGATGCCCCTGCTGCACGCGCCGCGCCAGGGCCGGGTCGCGCAATTGCAGTTCATGCACTTCCAGCCACGGACTGCCGGGCCCGGCGCAATCGAGCAGCTCGCCCAACAGCCGGGGCGACGGCACCGACAGCAGCAGTACCGGGGCCTGCTCGGACCACAGGTCGTCCAGCGCACTGAGCAGATGCGGGGCATCGGCCGGGTTGGCGTCGTCGCTGCCGACGAACAGCTGAACGCCACTGAGCTGGCGCAGGCGGTCCCACAGCAACTGGTAGCCGAGGGCGACATTGTCAAGCACGGTATGGGACATGGTGAACGGTAGGAGAGGCGATGTCAGCTAATGTAATTGAACAGCGACAGCTTTTGCACCTGGGCGTAGGACTGCAGCGCGGCCTGGTAGCCGGTCTGGAATTTGGAGAAGTCGGAGATGCCCTTGACCATGTCGAGGTCTTCGGCGCGCGACTTGTCGGCCGACAGTTGCAGGGTGCGCCCGCTCTGGCTGTTCTCGATGTTGTCGCTGCGGTTGAGCCAGTGGCCGGCCTGGCCGCGCGCGGCCTGCAGCCGGTCCATGCCGGCGTCGAACTGCCGCAGCGCCAGCGCAATCGCCTGGCTCAGCCGGTTGTCGCTCGGGGCGCCGTCGATACTGGCAATCGCGTCGTCGACGATCTTGAAAATATTGGTTTGCGTGCTGGGGCTGATCTGCAACACATCGCCATTGGCGGGCGCGCCGTGCGCGATGAAGGACAGGCCGTCAAAGCCGATCGCCTGGCCGGCCACGTAGGGTTGCGCGGCCAGCAGGGGTGGCCCCGCATGGGTGGGGTCGAGCGTGTCGTCAAAAACGTTATAGCTGGTGACGCCGCCCACGACACTGAACTCGACGCTGTAGTTGTTGCCGGTTAGCGCCGCCGGGGACAGCACCTGCCCGGTATCGGTCCAGAGCGTGCCGCTGTTGCCGCCGCCCAGTGCCAGCTCAAAACTACCGTTGCCGGAGGGCACATTCATCCAGACGGCCTGGCCGTTCATGGCGCCGGGCACGCTGATTTCTGTGCTGGCGCGCTGACCGGCGACTCCGTTGAAGGTGACACCGCTGGTGGCGTCGATAAAGGGAGCCGCCGGCCCGCCCAGGCCGCCAAACAGGGGAATGCCGTTGGTGTCGGTGCGGTTGGCCAGCGCAAACAACTGCTCGCGCAGCCCCTTCATCTGCTGGGCAATGGTGGCGCGGTCGCGCCCGTTGAAGCCGCCGTTGCCGGCGCTGACCACCAGTTGGCGCAGGGTCTGGGCCAGGCTGGTGGCCTCGCCCAAGGTGGACTCGGCCATGGTGATGGAATTGCGCTGCACCTCCAGCGCGCGCTGCTCGGTGGCGACGCGCGCGATGCGCGTCAGGGCGCGTTCGGCCTGCGCCGCGCCGGTCGGGTCGTCGCCCGGGCGGTTGATGTTCTTGCCCGAGGTCAGTTTCTCCTGCTGGCTGGAGAGTTCGGACTGGCGCGTGTACAGGTTCTGCAGCGCGTTGTCGTAGCTGTTGGCGGTGCCCAGTCGCATTTATTACTCCTCTTGGTTCACGTTAACGGACCACGGTCTGCAACAAGGTGTCAAAAATGCTTTGCGCAATCTGCAGCATCTTGGCCGAGGCCTGATAGGCCTGCTGGTACTGCAGCAGCTTGGCCGCTTCTTCGTCCAGATTGACGCCGGCCACGCTGGTGCGGTCGCGCTCGATATTGTTGGCAATCGAGCGCGACACCTCGGCCGCAAAGCTCGCGCTCTGTACCCGCACGCCGATCTCCGACATGGCGCTGGCGTAGCCGTCGGTCAGGGCGGCGCCGTCAAACATGGCGACATCGCGCAGGGCCAGCATGGCTTCGGCATTGCCGGCGTTGAGCATCGGGTAGGCGTTGGGCGCCACGGTGAAGCTGTCACCGGCCTGGGCGCTGCCCATGAGCGTGAGCGACCAACCGCTGCTGCCCGGCGCCAGCAGATTGAATTCAATCGCCTGACCCGGCGTGTAGGGGTAAGTGGTGGTGCCGGTGTCGGAGCGGGTGTAGCTGCCGGGCGCGGTGAAGGTCAGTGTCACTGCCGCCGGCGCTGGCAGCGAGCGCGCTGCCAGGCTCGCCACCGCCAGCGTGCCCTGGTTGAGGCTGCCGGCGCTGGCCGCCACCGGGCTGGCCATGGCCAACGCGCGCGGTGAGGCAAACGCGGTGGCGATGCTCGACGCCGCCGCACTGAAGGGCGTGATCAGAAAGCGGTCGCCGGCCGCCGCGCTGCCGGCGCTGATGGCAATGTCGAGACCGTCGATCTGGATCGGCGCGGCGGCGAAGGCGAACACCTGGCCGTCCGACAGGCGC
>JAKFXU010000050.1 GCA_021731215.1 Rhodoferax sp. | reverse complement strand
CCTGCCCCATCACTCACAACACAGCGACGCCGTGCTACTGGAGAAAAAACGGGCCGTGATTGAAGCGGCGCTGAATCGCGCACGCGCCAAGCGTGCCGCCGGCCACAATGCCGGATAGGATCGGCTGCATCAACTGAGCACCAGGTTTTTATACACACCGCAGCCGACGAACAGATCGTCAACCTGCTGCACAAAAGACATTTTGGTTTGGACGCGTCCGGTGGTCGGGTTGGTGATGTCGTATTCGACCCAGCCCGGTTCACGGCAGGCTTGCGAGATGATGGCATCGAGCAGGCCGTCGCCGTCGATACCCGCAATGTCCTGCACCCGGGTGCCAACCTTGGCCTGGTTGCCGCCAAAAGCCAGATAAGTACCATTGCGGTCAAGGACGAAGACATACATGTCGCGGTCATGAAAGCCCTGGGCCGGATCAGTGATACCGCGTAAAAATGACTCGCGCGAGGCGCTGCGCCGACGCTCGGCCAGGGCCCGCTGCACCAGTTCAATCGCCTCGTCGGCGGAACCCTGCTGCAGCCTGAACAGGGCAACGGAATCCACCAGCGTCGATGCCCGACCCTCCAGGTTGGACGCTTGCGTCACCGCATCATCCACCATCTGGGCATTGCGCTGCGTAATTTCGTCGAGTTGGCGTACCGCCGTGGTGATCTCGGTCAGGCCGGCGCTTTGTTCTGTGCTGGACGTCGATATCTGCGACATATTGGTCGCCACATCGCGGATGCCCGAGACGATCTGCGTGATGTTGCTGCCAGCCGCCCGAATGCGCTCGACGCTGGATGCCACTTGCGCCGACGATGCCCCGATCAGTTGCCGGATTTCTTTCGCCGAGTCGGCCGAACGTTGCGCCAGCGACCTGACCTCGCTCGCCACCACCGCGAAGCCACGTCCTGACTCCCCGGCCCGCGCCGCCTCCACCGCCGCATTGAGCGCGAGGATATTGGTCTGGAACGCCAGTCCGTCGATCACGCCGACGATTTCATCCATGCGCTTGGCGCTGCGCTGAATGGCTTCGACCGAGGCAATCGCCTCGGCCATGGTGGCGGCACCCCGGTCGGCCACATCGCGCACGCCGGCGGCCTGAGAATTGGCCCGACTGGCGGTCTGCGCGTTGTCTTGCACGGTGGACGACAACTGCTCGACACTGGCCGCCGTCTGCTCCAGATTGGCCGCCTGTTGCTCGGTTCGCTCGGACAATTCACGGTTAGCCGTGGTCAGACTTTTACCCGAATGCGCAATGAAGGCGGCGTTGCTGCGCACGTTGGCGACCATCGACGACACCGCAGCCCCGATCTTGCGGGTTGAAAACGCCAGGCCGGCGAGCTCGTCGCGACCGCGCGCCACCAGGTGCAGGCGCAAATCGCCCCGCACCATCTGCTCCATGGCCTGCGTTACCTGCCCCAGGTCCTGGGCAAACGTCAGGTAGAAAGCCAACAGAAAATAGACCGCCAACAGCACGCACACCACACTCAACCAAGCCACCAAAGCGGTGCCTACGCCGGCCGGCTGAGTCAAGAAAAATTGAAGCATGATCACCACCGGCGGCATCAGCAAGATGGTTGCCAGCAGCAGGAGCTTGGCAGCCAAACGCATGTGCCGCATCAGCCACAGACCGGGGAACAGTAATTTTCCGAAAATCATGAATCGGTCTCGCTCATAGTTTGTTTATCCTGCCCATTTTTCGGCACGCGTCCGACAGGGACATCCTGGAATTTATTCTACGCTGGCGCGTGACTCGGGCGCGCCACGGGGCGGGGCCGCCGCGACGTGGCAGGCGCCCTATCCAAGCGCATCGTTGACCTGATCGTGAAACTCGGCCAGACTGACGGCATTGCCGATCTCGCGCGGCAAGGCATCGCGGACTGAGAACACCCCCAGGATTTTGCCGGCGATGGAGACGATGGGCAAATGCCGGAAGCCGCGTTCTATCATGATCAACACCGCATTGGGCACGCTCATTTCGGGCGCGACGCAATGGGGATGATGCGTCATCACCTCCGCCACCTGCGTCTTTTGCGCGTCCAGCGCTTTGGCCAGCACCCGCGTCATCAGGTCGCGCTCGGTCAGAATGCCTTGCAAGACCCCGGCGCCATCAACGATCAAAACGCTGCCGCAGTTGGCTTTGGTCATGACGCAGGCCGCGTCCCACACACTGGCGTGCGGGGGCAGGCTCACCACATGACGCTGTGACATGGATTGAAAAACAGTACGTTCAGACATGATTTCCGTCCTGGTCAAATTAAAAAAATGAAACGAATGGATAGTACAGGCCGGCCTCAGCGCAGCGAGGCATTGAGCTGGTCGAGCGCCTGCGACCCCGGACACAGCTGCGCCAGGCCCAACTGGTTGAGTGGCGTATCGCTGGTATTGAGTGCCACGTGCATGTCGGTGGCCAGCGGGTCCAGGTAAAGCAGACCGGTCACCACTTCGCCACGGGCCTGGTGCGCATTCATGAAGCTCAAGGCCGCGTAGCGATCGCTCGGGTCGTAGTCCGCGTGCAGCTTGCGCAGGCGCAGCGTCGAGCCATCGTGCTGCTGCACGTCCACCACCTCGCCCGCTGCGTAGTCGGTCGTGATTTCACTGCGCGGCGTGATGAAATCGACGCGGCTGACCGCCTCGTTGTGCTGGCGCACATAGTCATAACTCTTGGTGCTGCCGCCATGGTTGTTGAAGGTCACACAGGGGCTGATGACATCGATGAAGGCCGCGCCACCATGTCCGATGGCGCCCTTGATGAGGGGCACCAGTTGCGCCTTGTCGCCCGAGAAGCTGCGCGCTACGTAGGTGGCGCCCAGTTGCAGGGCCAGTCCGACCAGATCGACCGGATTGTCGCTGTTGATGACGCCTTTCTTGCTTTTGGAGCCGCGGTCTGCGGTGGCCGAGAACTGGCCCTTGGTCAGGCCATAAACGCCATTGTTCTCGACGATGTAGGCCATGCGCACGCCCCGGCGCATGGCATTGGCGAATTGCCCCAGGCCGATGGAGGCCGAGTCCCCGTCGCCGGAGACGCCGAGGTACAGCAGCTCACGGTTGGCCAGATTGGCGCCGGTCAAGACCGAAGGCATGCGCCCGTGCACGGTATTGAAGCCGTGCGAGGCGCCCAAGAAGTAGTCCGGCGTCTTCGAGCTGCAGCCGATGCCCGAGAGCTTGGCCACGCGGTGCGGTTCGATGTCAAGTTCCCAGCAGGCCTGGATGATGGCCGCCGAGATCGAGTCGTGGCCGCAGCCCGCGCACAGGGTGGAGATGCGGCCCTCGTAATCGCGCCGGGTGAAACCGACCTTGTTGGTGGTGAGCGTGGGGTGATGCAGCCGGGGCTTGGCGAGGTAGGTCATGCAGCCTCCTGTTGCGGGTAAATCGTTGCCGTGTCGATCGACCTGGGTTGCTGGGTCTTGCTGATGGCATGGGTGATGAAGCGCGCGGTAATGGGGGTGCCGTCGTAGTGCAACACCTTGACCAGGCGCGCCGGATCGATGGCGAGTTCATTGACCAGCAGCGAGTGCATTTGCGCATCGCGGTTTTGCTCCACCACGAACACTTGGTCGTGCTCGGCGATGAAGCGGTGCACCGACGCCGGAAACGGGAAGGCGCACAGGCGCAGCGCGTCCAGATCAATACCGTCCTGGGTCAGCACATCGAGCGCTTCCTGCATCGCCGGGCTGGTCGAGCCAAAGTAGATCACGCCCAAGCGGGTCGGGCGAGCGGCCTGGCGCAACACCGGCTGCGGCACCAGATCAGCCGCGGTTTTGAACTTGGCGCAAAGCCGCTCCATGTTGTAGATGTAATCGGGCCCCTTCTCGGAGTAGCGCGCGTAGGGATCGCGCGTGGTGCCGCGCGTGAAAAAAGCGCCCTTGCTCGGGTGCGTGCCGGGCAGCGTGCGCCAGGGAATGCCGTCGCCATCGACGTCTTTATAGCGGCCAAAATCCTTGCCGGCTTCAAGCTCGGCCGCCGTCATGACCTTGCCGCGGTCGTAATCGCGCGCGTCGTCCCAGACAAAGGGCTGGCACAGGCGCTGGTTCATGCCGATGTCGAGGTCGGTCATCACAAAAATGGGCGTCTGCAGCCGATCAGCCAAGTCCAGTGCCGCCGCCGAATGTTCAAAGCACTCGTGCGGGTCCTGTGGCAACAGCATCACATGCTTGGTGTCGCCATGCGAGGCATAGGCACAGGAAAGCAGGTCGGACTGCTGGGTGCGCGTGGGCATGCCGGTGGACGGTCCACCGCGCTGCACGTTGATGATGGTGACCGGAATTTCGGCGAAGTAGGCCAGGCCAATGAACTCCGTCATCAGCGACACGCCGGGCCCGGAGGTGGCGGTGAAGGCGCGCGCGCCATTCCAGCCGGCGCCCACCACCATGCCAATGGAGGCCAACTCGTCTTCGGCCTGCACGATGGCGTAGTGGTTTTGACCCGTTGCGGGGTCGACGCGGTACTTGCTGCAGTATTTCTGGAACGCCTCCGGCACCGACGACGAGGGCGTGATCGGGTACCAGGCCGCCACGGTGGCGCCGCCATAGACGCAGCCCAGTGCTGCAGCACTGTTGCCGTCGGTGAAGATCTGGTCCCCGACCTTGTCGGCCCGGCGCACGCGGATGCCCAGCGGGGCAGCCAGATGCTGTTTGACAAAGTCGCGCCCCAAGTGCAGCGCACGCACGTTGGAGTCGAGCAACATTTCCTTGCCCCTGTACTGCTCGGCAAACAACTTTTCGAACACCTCGGCTTCGACGTCGAGCAGCACCGACAAGGCACCCACGTAAATAATGTTCTTGAACAACTGGCGCTGGCGCGGATCGGCATAGGCGGCGTTGCTGATTTCGGTCAGCGGGATGCCGATGACTTCGATGTCGGGGCGGAACTTGGACGCCGGAACCGGCCGGGTGCTGTCATAAAACAGGTAACCACCGGGCTCGATTTCGGCCACATCGGCGTCCCAGGTCTGGGGGTTCATCGCCACCATCATGTCCACGCCGCCGCGCCGCCCCTGGTAACCCTTTTCACAAACCCGCGCCTCATACCAGGTCGGCATGCCCTGGATGTTGCTGGGGAAGATGTTGCGCGGACTCACCGGCACCCCCATGCGCATCACGGCCTTGGCAAACAACTCGTTGGCCGAGGCCGAGCCCGAACCGTTGACGTTGGCAAATTTGATAACGAAATCATTGATGGCTTCGATGCGTTTCATGCCGCCTCCCGTTGCAATTTGCGACTGTCACGACAGCCCGGCCCGGCCTGGGTCGTGTTGAGCAAAAACTTCTGCATGTCCCACGCGCCGGTCGGGCAGCGTTCGGCACACAGGCCACAGTGCAAACACACATCTTCATCCTTGACCATCACATGTCCCGTTTTCAAAGCGCCCGATACATAGAGATGCTGCGCCAGATGCATAGCCGGCGCTTTCAGGCGCGTGCGCAACTCCGGCTCGTCGCCATTGCTGGTAAACGTGATGCAGTCCATCGGGCAAATGTCGACACAGGCATCACATTCAATACAGGTTTCCCGGGTAAACACCGTTTGCACATCGCAATTGAGGCAGCGACTGGCCTCCTTGAACGCGGTGGCGGCATCAAAGCCCAACTCGACTTCCACCCGGATGCTCGCCAGCGCCACCTCGGCTTTGGCCCACGGCACTTTGAAGCGCGTGTCATTGGACACGTCATTGTGGTAACTCCACTCGTGAATACCCATTTTTTGCGACATCAGGTTGGTCATGGGGGGCGGGCGGCGACGCACGTCTTCACCGTGCAAAAACCGGTCGATCGAGACTGCGGCCTCGTGCCCGTGCGCCACCGCCGTGATAATGTTCTTCGGCCCGAACGCCGCGTCACCGCCAAAGAACACCCGGGGTACGGACGACTGAAAAGTCACCGGATTGAGCACCGGCAGGCCCCAGCGGTCAAACTCGATGCCGCTGTCGCGCTCGATCCACGGAAAGGCGTTTTCCTGGCCCACCGCCACCAGCACGGTGTCGCACTCAAACAGCACATCGGGCTCGCCCGTGGGCACCAGGCTGCGACGCCCCTGGTCGTCATAGACCGCACTGACCAGCTCAAACGTCATACCCTGCAGCTTGCCATCCTGGTGCTGGAAACTCTTGGGCACGTGAAAGTTGATGATGGGAATACCCTCGTGTACGGCGTCTTCCTTCTCCCACGGCGAGGCCTTCATTTCCTCAAAGCCGCTGCGCACGATCACTTTGACGTCGCTGCCACCCAAACGCCGCGCGGAACGGCAGCAGTCCATGGCGGTGTTGCCGCCGCCGAGCACCAGGACGCGCTGACCGACGCTGGTGACGTGGCCGAAGGAGACCGATGCCAGCCAGTCGATGCCGATGTGAATGTTGGCCGCGGCCTCGCGCCGGCCCGGCAGTTCCAGATCGCGCCCCCTGGGCGCGCCACAACCGACAAACACGGCGTCGTAACGCTGCGCCAGCAGCGCTTGCATGGAGTCCACCGGCTGGCCGCTCTTGAACTCGACCCCGAGATCGAGGATGTAACCGGTTTCTTCGTCAATCACCGACTCGGGCAATCGAAAGCGCGGAATTTGCGAGCGGATAAAACCACCGGCCTTGGCCTCGCCATCAAAGATGGTCACCTGGTAACCCAGCGGCGCCAGATCGCGCGCCACCGTCAGCGAGGCCGGACCGGCACCGATGCAGGCGACCCGTTTGCCATTGCGCGCGGCCACCTTGGGCATGCGCGACTTGACATCGTCCTTGTGGTCAGCCGCGACCCGCTTGAGGCGGCAAATGGCCACCGGCTCCGGCCGAAATGGCCCCCCAGGGGCGTTGCCCCGGCCCCCCGAGGGGGCGCTCCCGACTTGGGGCGGCCCGGCGTCGGGGCCATTGTTTTCCTCGACCCGGCCGCGCCGGCAGGCCGGCTCGCAGGGGCGGTCGCAGGTGCGGCCCAGCACCCCTGGAAACACGTTGGACACCCAGTTGACCATGTAGGCGTCGCTGTAACGCCCCTGCCCGATCAGGCGAATGTATTCAGGAACTGGCGTATGGGCCGGACAGGCCCATTGACAGTCGACGACCTTGTGAAAATAGGCCGGGTCGGCCAGGTTGGTAGGCTGCAAGTCTGTCTCCTCTGCCCTTGTTGCACCGCAGCGACGGCTGGCGGTGGCAACAGTGTACGCCTGCGCGCCGGTCAAAAAACCCGCCGGTTAATCCTGTGGTGAGGCGCCATTATTGACCCATGTCAAACAGCTGGCATTTACCCAGCCGCCGTGCTTCAGAGCGCGCCGGCCGCCAGCTTGTCAAAGGCCGCAATCACCTCCGCCGGGGCTTGCACCAGTTCAATCAGGACCCCCTCGCCACTGAGCGGGAATTCGTCGTTGGACTTGGGATGCAGGAAGCAGATATCAAAGCCGGCCGCCCCTGGGCGGATGCCGCCCGGGGCGAAGCGCACGCCCTGGGCCGAAAGCCATTGCACCGCCTGCGGCAGCTTGTCGATCCACAGGCCGACGTGGTTGAGGGGCGTGGTGTGCACCGCCGGCTTTTTGTCCAGGTCCAGCGGCTGCATCAGGTCGACTTCGACCTTGAAGGGGCCGGCCCCCAAGGCACAGATGTTCTCATCCACGTTTTCGCGTTCGCTGCGAAAGGTGCCGGTCAGTTCCAGGCCCAGCATGTCAACCCAAAGTTTTTGCAATCGGTTCTTGTCGGGGCCGCCAATCGCGATTTGCTGGATGCCCAGCACCTTGAACGGCCGGCTGATGGGGGTATTCATGCGCAGGCGGCCTCAGTTTCAATCTGCTTGCCGCAGGCCTTCTCGCTGATCGAGCGCGCCTTGAGGCCGAGCTTGTGCAGCAGCTTGAGGTCAGCCTGGGCGTCAGGGTTGCCGGTCACCAGCAGTTTGTCGCCGTAGAAAATGGAGTTGGCGCCAGCCATGAAGCACAGCGCCTGCACCGCCTCGCCGAGCTGCTGACGCCCGGCCGACAGGCGCACACGCGCGCGCGGCATGGTGATGCGGGCCACCGCGATCACGCGCACAAAGTCAATCGGATCAATCGGGTCGGCATCAGCCAGCGGCGTACCGGGCACGCGCACCAGGTTGTTGATGGGCACCGATTCGGGATAGGGGTTCAGATTGGCCAACTCGGCAATCAAGCCGGCGCGATGCACCGGCGCCTCCCCCATGCCGACGATGCCGCCGCAGCACACGCTGATGCCGGCGCTGCGCACATGGGCCAGGGTGTCGAGCCGGTCCTGGTAGCTGCGGGTATCGACCACCGCGCCGTAGTACTCGGGCGCGGTGTCCAGGTTGTGGTTGTAGTAGTCCAGCCCGGCGTCCTTGAGCTGCTGCGCCTGATGCGCCTCCAGCATGCCCAGCGTGGCGCAAGTTTGCAGGCCCAGGCCCTTGACGGCCTCGACCAGCTCGGCCACCTTCTCCACGTCGCGGTCTTTCGGTGCACGCCAGGCCGCGCCCATGCAAAAGCGCGTGGCCCCGGCGTCCTTGGCCGCCTGCGCGGCACGCAGCACCTCGTCCACCGCCATCAGCTTGCTGGCCTTGACGCCGGTGTCGTACTCCGCCGCCTGCGGGCAGTAGCCACAGTTCTCCGAACAGCCGCCGGTCTTGACCGACAACAAAGTTGCCAGTTCAATGTCGCCCTCGGGGAAATTCTGACGGTGCACGGTCTGCGCCTCAAACAGCAGATCCATCAAGGGGCGCTCCAGCAGGGCCTGCACCGCGGCCACCGTCCAGGGGCCGCCAGCAGTCATTGGACTGGCGGCTTGACGCACGGCAGGCAGATGCTCACCAACTGGTGCGGGGGTAATAGAAACTTCAGTCATCACACAAACTCCACAATGA
>JAKFXU010000049.1 GCA_021731215.1 Rhodoferax sp. | reverse complement strand
GCTCAGCACCTGCACCGCCACATAGACCAGCATCAGGCTGACCAGAATCTCGTTGGCATTGAAGCGGTCGCGCAACCAGGCCGTGATGCCGGCCCAGAACATGCCGCCCAGCACGCCCGCCAGCAGGATCGGCATCACAATCCAGCCGCCGGTGCCGGGGCCGGCCAGCAGCGCCACGCCGCTGGCGGCGATGGCGCCCAGCACATACTGCCCCTCGGCCCCGATATTCCAGACGTTGGAGCGGAAACACACCGCCAAGCCCAGCGCGATCAGCAGCAAGGGCGTGGCCTTGACGGTCAATTCACCCAGCGCGTAGCCGCTCTTGATCGGCTCCCAGAAAAACACCCTCAAGCCGCTCACCGGGTCCTTGCCCAAAGCGGCGAACAGCACGACGCCGATGATGACGGTGACTCCGAGTGCCAGCAGCGGCGAGGCATAACTCCACCAGCGCGAAGCTTGCGCTCTGGCTTCGAGCTTAAGCATGGAGCACCTCGGGCGCCATCTGGCTCAGGCGTGCCTGCACCTCCTCATGCCACAAGCCGCTCATCCAGGCGCCGATCTTCTCCACGCTGGCCTGCCCGATTGGCACCGACGGCGACAGGCGGCCGCGCGCCATCACGTGCAGGCGGTCACTGATTTCAAACAACTCATCGAGTTCTTCGCTGACCACCAGCACGGCGCAGCCGGCATCGCGCAAGGCCAGAATTTCGCCCCGAATCTGCGCCGCCGCCCCGACATCGACGCCCCAGGTTGGTTGCGACACGATGAGCAGCTTGGGATTGGCATCTATTTCGCGCCCGACGATGAATTTCTGCAAATTGCCGCCCGACAGCGAACGCGCCTGTGCGCGCGGGCCGCCGGCCTTGACGTTGAAGCGCCGGATGATCTTAGCGGCGTGCGCTTCGAGCTGCGCGACCCTGATCCAGCCGCCGGCAAAGCGCGGGTGCGAAATCGCTTCATGGCGCGAGAGCAGCAGGTTGTGCGCCAGGCTCAGCGTCGGCACGGCACCGCGGCCCAGACGCTCCTCGGGCACAAAGTGCAGCCCCAGCTTGCGCCGTCCACCCGGGTGCAACTTTGCGGCATCGGCGTCGCCAATGCGAATCGAGCCAGGCGCAGCACGCACATCTTCGCCTGACAGCGCGTAGAGCAACTCCTTCTGGCCGTTGCCCGACACCCCGGCCACGCCGACCACCTCGCCGGCGCGCACCTCCAGCGAAACGTCATCGAGGTCAACACCAAACTGGTCCGCGCGCGCCAGCGTCAAATGCTGCACCCGCAGCACCGGCGCACCAGCCTGTTGCGCGCCATGGGTCAGCTGCGGCGGCTCGGCCCCGATCATCATGCGCGACAGCGAGGCATTCGATTCCTGCGCCGGGTTGCACACGCCCGTCACCTTGCCAGCGCGCAACACGGTGCAGGCGTTGCACAGTTCGCGAATCTCGTGCAATTTGTGGCTGATGTACAAAATGCTGCAACCCTCGGAGGCCAGTTTTTTGAGTACCACGAACAGTTTTCCCACCGCCTGCGGCGTCAGCACCGAGGTGGGCTCATCGAGAATCAGCAATTCCGGGCGCGTCAGCAAGGCGCGAATAATTTCCACCCGCTGCATCTCGCCCACACTCAGGGTATGCACCGGACGCGCAGGATCGATGTCAAGCCCATACTCCGTTGCCTTGGCGACAATGCTGGCCGTGACCTGCGCCAGCGAACTGCGGGTCAGCCCCAGCCACACGTTTTCGGCCACCGTCATGGTGTCAAACAGGTTGAAATGCTGGAACACCATGCTGATCCCGTTGGCCCGCGCCTCCTTGGGACTACGGATCTGCATCAGTTGGCCGTTGAGCATCATCTGCCCGGCATCGGGTTTGATGGCGCCATAGATGATTTTCATCAGCGTCGATTTACCGGCGCCGTTTTCGCCCAGCACCGCATGGGTCTCGCCGGGCATGACCGTCAAGCACACCTCGCTGTTGGCGAGCACGCCGGGGTAGCTTTTGCTGATGCCCGCAAGTTGCAGTCGGGGAATTGTCATGCTGCTGGTCTGATACCTGTATTTGCAATGGTGGCATATGCTAGCGCTTATGCGCGCGCCACCGCTCGTGTTTTACCCGCGCCTTGTTTTATCCTTGCGCCCCAGGACCTGCCCATGACCACCCAGACTCTTCAATTCGTGCGCCGCGGCGAAATTGTCTCGCTGCGCAATGTAGCACCCAGCCGCACCATGCTGGAGCTGCTGCGCCAAGACCTGCACCGCAGCGCCACCAAAGAGGGCTGCAACGAGGGTGACTGCGGCGCCTGCACCGTGGTGCTGGGCGAGGCGGACGGCGAGCGCATCCGCTACCGCGCGGTCAACAGCTGCATCCGCCTGGCCCATTCCATCAACGGCCTGGCGCTGTGGACCGCCGAAGACCTGGTCAACGCCGACGGCCGCCTGCACCCGGTGCAGCAAGCGCTGCTGCAGAGCCACGCCAGTCAATGCGGTTTTTGCACCCCCGGCTTTGTCATGAGCCTGTTCGGCATGTACCAGAACCACGTCTGCCAAGGGGAGCCGATCACGCGCGAGTTGGCGCAGCAGGAACTGTCGGGCAATCTGTGCCGCTGCACCGGCTACCGGCCGATTCTGGAGGCGGCGCAGCAGATGGCAGAGTTGCCACCGGTGCGTATCGACGAAGCTGCCTTGCTGCAAAAATTGAAACGCATTGCGCCCACAGTTGCGCGGCTGGGGGCGCAGGCTGCCTATCTGGCGCCGCAAACCCTGGCCGCCCTGCTGGGGGCGCGCGCCGCGCACCCGCAGGCCCAGTTGGTGGCGGGCGGCACCGATGTGGGCGTATGGGTCAACAAGCTGCACCGGCCCTTGGGCCAGGTGCTCGATCTGACCCAGGTCCAGGAGCTGCGCCGCATTGAAACCTACCCGCAGCACATCGCCATCGGCGCCGCCGTCACGCTGAACGACGCCTTTGCCGCGCTGGTGGCGGATCGACCCCAGTTGCACCCCTTTGCCGCCCGCTTTGCCGGCCTGCCGGTGCGCAACGCGGGCACGCTGGGCGGCAACGTCGCCAACGGCTCACCGATTGGCGACTCGATGCCGCTGCTGATTGCGCTGGGCGCCAACGTGGTGCTGATGAGCCTGCGCGGCAGCCGGGAACTGCCGCTGGAACAGCTCTACCGCGGCTACCGCCAAAACGTGCTGGCGGCGGACGAAGTGCTGGCCTGGATCAAGGTGCCCAAGCCGACCCCGAGCGAGTTGCTCAAGGTTTACAAAATTTCCAAACGCTTTGACGACGACATCTCGGCCGTCTGCCTGGCCTTGAACCTGCGAATGAGTGAGGGCAAGGTCGCGCGCGCCTGCATCGGCGTCGGCGGCGTGGCGGCGACGCCGGTGCGGGCGGTCAAGACCGAAGCCGCCTTGCGCGGCCAAGCCTGGACGCTGGCCACCGTGCAGCAGGCCATGACCACGCTGCGCGGCGAGTTTCAACCGATCTCGGACCTGCGCGCCTCGGCCAGTTACCGCGTGCAGGTGCTGGGCAATCTGCTGATGCGCTTCTGGCTGGAGAGCCAGGGTCAGCAGAACATCAACCTGGAAGCCTTCACGCTGGCAGGGGAAGACACATGAGCGCCGCCAGCCAAGTCCGGGTGCAGGCCAGCGGCAGTTCAATACCCCACGAAAGTGCGGCGGCCCAGGTGGCAGGCACGGCCACTTACGTGGACGACATCGCCGAGGTGCGCGGCACGCTGCACGCCGCGCCCATTCTGTCGACGGTGGCGCACGGCAAGCTGCGCGCGGTGGACGCCAGCGCCGCCCTGGCCATGCCGGGTGTGCGCGCTTGTGTGCTGGCCCAGGATATTGCGGGGCACCCGATGCTGGCGTCGTTCATTGGGGATGAACCGATCTTCGCCCGCGACACGGTGCAGCACATCGGCCAGGTGGTAGGCGTCGTAGTGGCCGACACGGTGCTGCAGGCGCGCCATGCCGCGCGCAAGGTCAAGCTCGACATTGAAGCGCTGCCCGCCCTCCTGACGATCCAGGACGCGCTGGCGGCCCAAAGCTATGTGTTGCCACCGGTGTTTGTCAAGCGCGGTGACGCGCAAGCCGCGCTCGCCCGGGCTGCGTACCACCTGAGCGGCACGCTGGAAGTGGGGGGCCAGGAGCATTTTTACCTCGAAGGCCAGATCGCCTACGTGCTGCCGCAGGAGCAGAACCAGTGGCTGGTCTATTCCAGCACGCAGCATCCCGGCCAAGTGCAGCACTGGGTGGCGCACGCCCTCGGGCTCGACCAGCATGCGGTGCGCGTCGAATGCCGGCGCATGGGCGGCGGCTTTGGCGGCAAGGAGACGCAGGCCGGGCATCTGGCGGTGTGGGCCGCCATTGCCGCCGACAAAGTCAAGCGCCCGGTCAAACTGCGGCTGGACCGCGACGATGACTTCATGATCACTGGCAAACGCCATCCGTTTGCCTACCAGTACACGGTCGGCTTTGATGCGAGCGGGCGCCTGCAAGGCCTGCAACTGATGATGGCCTCCAACTGCGGCTTCAGCGCGGACTTAAGCGGCCCGGTGGCCGACCGCGCCATCTTCCACGCTGACAATGCCTACTTTCTGCAAGACGTGGCGATCGCGTCCTACCGCTGCAAAACCAACACGCAAAGCCACACCGCGTTTCGCGGCTTTGGCGGGCCGCAGGGCATGATCGTGATCGAGACCATCCTGGGCGACATCGCGCGCCATCTAGGGCTGGACCCGCTGCAGGTGCGGCTGCGCAACCTGTACAGCGAAGAGATGACCAGCGGTAGCGCGACCGCACCGCCCCAAGCGCGCAACACCACCCATTACGGCATGCGCGTGGAAGACAACATCCTGCAGCCGCTGCTGGAAAAACTGGAACAGTCCGCGCAGTACCGGGAGCGACGCAACACCATCTCAAACTGGAACAGCAGCAGCCCCATCATCAAGCGCGGCCTGGCCCTCACGCCAGTGAAGTTCGGCATCTCCTTCACCGCCACCCTGTTCAACCAGGCCGGCGCGCTGGTGCACGTCTATCTGGACGGCAGCATTCAGGTCAACCACGGCGGCACCGAGATGGGCCAGGGCCTGCACACCAAGGTGGCGCAGATCGTGGCCGACGAACTGGGCGTTCCCTTTGCGCGCGTGCTGTCCACCGCCAGCGACACCAGCAAAATCCCCAACGCCTCGGCCACCGCCGCCTCCGCCGGCACCGACCTCAATGGCCGCGCCGCCCAGTTTGCCGCGCGCCATGTGCGCGACAACCTGAGCGCCTTTGTGGGCGGGCTGGACGGCTGCGGCGCCGGCGCCATCCGCTTTGCCGGCGGCCAGGTGTATTCGCCCAAGGCCACGCGCAGCTTCGACGCAGTGGTGAAGCTGGCCCATGCCAACCGCATCCAGCTCTGGAGCGACGGCTTTTACCGCACGCCCAAAATTCACTACGACAAGGCGACGCTGACCGGTCGGCCGTTCTACTACTTCGCTTATGGCGCGGCCTGCACCGAGGTGGCGATAGACACCCTGACCGGCGAGAGCCGCGTGCTCAAAGTCGACATCCTGCACGACGTGGGCCGCTCCATCAACCCGGCCATCGACATCGGGCAGATCGAGGGCGGCTTTGTGCAGGGCATGGGCTGGCTCACCACCGAACAACTGGTGTGGAACGACAAGGGATTCTTGAGCACCCACGCCCCCAGCACCTACAAAATTCCGACCGCCGGCGATCTACCGCAGCACTTCAAGGTGGCGCTCTGGCCGGAACCGAACGGGCAAGACAACGTGTTTAGCAGCAAGGCGGTCGGCGAGCCGCCCCTGATGCTGGCGATCAGCGTCTATGAGGCGCTGCGCGATGCCGTGGCGCAGGCGCGCGGCGACGGGCAAGCCGTGCAATTGACAGCGCCGGCGACGCCGGAGAGTATGCTCAAGGCCTTGGGTTCTTGATCCAGGAATGTCACAATGAGCGCCGGCCCAAAACAGGCACCAGCTAAACCCCCGCCAAGGACCTTAATCCGCCGGGGTCGACCAAATTCAAAATTCGGCCCGAGCCGCTGATCAGACTTCGCTCACGCAGGTGGCGCAGCACGCGCGACAGCGTTTCGGGGGCGATGCCCAGTTGCGCCGCAATGGAGCGCTTGCGCTGCTGCAGCATCACCGCCAGCACGCCTTTGTCACCGGTCTGGGCGTGGCGCAGCAGCCATTCGGCACAGCGGGCCTCGGCGTCTTTGGCCAGCCGGCTGACGGCAAACTCGGTTTGCCGACGATGCGCCATGGCGACATCGTGCAAAACCGCCCGCGCCGCCTCCGGCATGTCAGACAACGTCTGGCGAAACTCAGCCAGGCTGATCCGCCGCAATGAAACTTCGGTTTCTGCCACGGCATCCACCACGTGCGGCAGGTTCAGCACCGCCGCCGTGGCCTCCAGCCAGCACGGGCCTTCAACCACCCCCAACTGGTGCTCCAAGGTGTCGCCATCCATGACGCCCAAGGCGACCCGGCCCGACTCCAGGTAGTTGACCCAGGTCGATGCCCCGGCACGCCTGAGCAGGGATTCACCGCGGGCGACAACGTGTTGTTCGGCACTGGGGCCACTGGTTTGGACGGGAAACATGGGGCTGACTGTGCCGCGCTTACCCCCCTTTGACCTTGAGCTAAATCAAACAACTCTGGGGAAAAGCGTCACAAAACCAGCACGGCGCGAAAGTCATTGACGTTGGTGAAGGTGGGCCCGGTGGTGAGCAGATCGCCCAAAGCGGCGAAATAGCTGTAGGCATCGTTGCGGTCAAGATAGCTGTCAATCTTCATGCCCAAGGCCAGCGCCCGGCTCAGCGTGGCGGGTTCCACCCAGGCGCCGGCGTTGTCTTGCACACCATCAATACCGTCGGTATCGGCCGCCAGCGCGTACACGCCGGCCTGCCCCTGCAGCGCCTGGGCCAGCCCGAGGCAAAATTCGCCGGCGCGCCCGCCGCGCCCGCGCGGCGCGCCGGGTGCCTGGGCGCGCACGGTCACGGTGGTTTCGCCGCCACTCAGAATCACGCAAGGTCGCTGAAACGGCTGTCCTCTGAGCGCGACGGCACGCGCCAGCGCCGCGTGAACCTTGCCGACTTCGCGCGATTCGCCTTCCATCTCGTCGCTCAGGATGTAGGCCGCCAGCCCGGCCGCGCGGGCGGCGGCGGCGGCGGCCTCGAGCGACTGCCGGGGCGTGGCGATCAGGTGGACTTGATGCCCGGCAAAGGCCGAATCACCGGGCTTGGGCGTCTCCAGCGCGCCACTTTCAAGCAAATCAAGGACGTGCCCCGGTACGGCAATGTGGTAACGCTGCAAAATGGACAGCGCATCGGCACAACTGGTGGCGTCGGCCACGGTTGGCCCACTGGCGATGATGGCGGGGTCATCCCCCGGCACATCACTGATGGTCAGCGTCACCACCCGCGCCGGGGCGCAGGCCTGGGCCAGGCGCCCGCCCTTGATGCGCGAGAGGTGTTTGCGCACACAGTTGATCTCGGCAATGCTGGCGCCGCTGTCAAGCAAGGCCTGGTTGAGGTGCTGCTTGTCGGCCAGTGTCAGACCCTCTGCCGGCAGGGTCAGCAGGGCCGAGCCGCCACCCGAGATCAGGCACAGCACCAGATCGTCTGGCGTCAGGCCTTGCGTCAGGAGCAGCATGCGCTGGGCCGCGGCCAGGCCCGCTGCATCGGGCACCGGGTGCGCGGCTTCGACCACTTCAATGCGCTGACGCAGACCCGGCGGGCGTGGCGGGATGTGCTGGTAGCGCGTCACCACCAGGCCGTCCAGCGGGGCGTCCGCGGGCCACAAGGCCTCGACCGCCTGCGCCATGGCGCCAGCGGCCTTGCCGGCACCCAGCACCAGCGTTCTGCCTTTGGGTGGCGCAGGCAGGAACGCCGCCGTGTTGTGCAGCGGCAGTGCCCGCTTGACGGCAACGTTAAAAAGATATTCGAGAAACTGGCGCGGCTGGGTGGTGGGCTTGGGTGCGGTCATTTACGGACTCACTCGCCCAAATAAGCGGCGCGCACCCGGGGGTCGTTGAGCATCTCCTTGGCATCGCCGGTCATGGTGATGAGGCCGGAGTCCATGACGTAGCCGCGGTCGGCAATACCCAGTGCGCGGCTGGCGTTTTGCTCCACCAGCAGCACGGTGACACCCTGCGCATAAACATCGCGCACCACCTCAAAAATCTTGTCCACCATGATCGGCGACAAACCCATCGAGGGCTCGTCGAGCAGCAGCACCTTGGGGCGGCTCATCAAGGCCCGCCCCATCGCCAGCATTTGCTGCTCGCCACCGGACAAGGTGCCGGCCAACTGGCTGCGGCGTTCCTTGAGGCGCGGGAAGATGGTGAATACCTTGTCGGTGTCGGCCAGAATGTCGGCCTTGTCATTGCGGATGTAGGCGCCCATCTGCAGGTTTTCCACAATGCTCATGCGCGTGAACACGCCGCGCCCTTCGGGCACCATGGCAAGGCCCTGTTTCACCAGGTCCCAGGGGCCCTGGCCCCGAATGCTTTTGCCCAGGTACTCGATGTCGCCGTCGTTGATCGGCAGGGAGCCGGTAATGGCTTTCATGGTGGTGGTTTTGCCAGCCCCGTTGGAGCCGATCAAGGACACCAGTTCGCCTTCATGCACTTCGAAGTCAACGCCCTTGACGGCCTGGATGCCGCCGTAGGCCACTTTGAGACCCGTTACTTTAAGAAGAATATTTGCCATGGTTATTTCTCAGTGCCCGCTGGTGCCAAGATAGGCTTCGATTACTTTTTCGTTCTTCTGAACATCGGCCGGCGTGCCTTCGGCAATCTGTTTGCCGTAGTCCAGCACCGTCACGCGGTCGCAC
>JAKFXU010000189.1 GCA_021731215.1 Rhodoferax sp. | reverse complement strand
GCCATCCGGATAAATCGCCTGCACCGCAACGCGGTAGTCGCGCAGTTGCGCCAACAACGCCGGCTGGTCTTGCGGTGTGTGGGCTGACTTGTAATCCAGCACCCACCAGTGGCCTGTATGGTCGGCGTCCCGGCGCTGCACCAGACGGTCGAGCCGCAAGGACTCGCCCTGGTACATCAGTTCGACCTCGTTGCCCTGCCAGCCGAGCACCGCATTGTCCCAGGCCCAGGCGCCCTCGCCCTGCAAAATGCGCCCGGCCATGGCCGCCGCCCTCCAACCCTGCTCGGGCGTGAGCCCAAACTCGCGCGCCACAGCGGCCGTGTTGTGGCTGGAGGCGTCAGCCCATTCCAGCAGGCGGTGCATGGCTTTTCCGATACGGGCAGTCGGGGAATCGGCGGCGTCCTGAGCGCTGCCTGACTCGACTGCTGCCTCACTTTTTATAGCGGCTGGCGGATATTCCACAGGGGCTGCTGGCAGTTCTTTCATATAAAACGGCTTGGAGACAGCGCTTATGAAGCTCACAACTGGCGCGGGCTGCGCAGCCGGTATGACCGGCGTCGCCAGCTTGGCGAGGCGCTGCCACCAACTGCGCTCGGCGGCCCGATAGGGTTCGATGCTGGAAATCGCCAGTGTGTGGCGGGCCCGCGTCAGGGCCACATACAGGGCGTTGAGTTCTTCGCGCTGGCGCTCCACCCGTTCGGCCTCCAGCGTGGACACGGCACAGGCGGGCGGCTGGCTCTCGCTGGCCAGAAACACAAACTTGTTCGGCCACGCCGCTTCGCCCGGCCAGTCCACCAGCACGCCCATGGTCTCGGCGTTGCGCTCGGGGGTGTCGGTGTCGAGCAGCAGCACCGCCTGCGCCTCCAGACCCTTGGCGCCGTGAATGGTGAGCAGGCGCACCGCCAGCGGGTTGACCGCTACGGGTGCCAGCACGCCACCGGCTTTGTGCCCGCGCAGCCAGGCGCTGCGGGCCTCCTGCATCAGTTGGGCATAAGGCACCAGCACCACGGTACGCGAGGGATGCACCTGACGGCGCGCCATCTCGGCGCGGACTTGATCCATGACACGGTCCCACGCGCTGTCGGCATGGTGTTTTCTTGCCATTTCAGTCACGGGGTACAGGCGAGCGGTGGGCGGGCTTGGTTTCTGTCACAATTTCCCCACTTTACCTGTACCGACCACCCATTGAGGAAAACACCATGGCCAGCGAACTTATCAAACATGTGTCCGACGCGTCTTTCGACATCGATGTTCTGCAATCGACCCAACCGGTTCTGGTGGACTACTGGGCCGAGTGGTGCGGCCCGTGCAAGATGATCGCGCCAATCCTGGACGAAGTGTCCACGGCTTACGCCGGCAAACTGCAAGTTGCCAAGATGAACGTGGACGAAAATCGCGACATCCCGGCCAAATTTGGCATTCGCGGCATCCCCACCCTGATGCTGTTCAAGGGAGGCCAGTTGGCGGCCACCAAGGTCGGCGCCATGAGCAAGGCGCAGATGACGGCCTTTATTGACCAGCAACTGGCCTGAACGCCGTTTTCACAGACGCAGCCAATGCCCCGCGCCGGGCTTGACCCGGCCACCTGGACGCCCGGTCTCCCTTCGGGAGGGGCGGCTCGTGCCCGGTGTGCCGTGGCGCCCCATTTCGCCGTCATTTTTTCCTGTCATAATCGCGCTAGTTCACCGATTTCCACCCCGAGTCGGTTCGAGTTCCAGGTTTAATACCTTGAAGTTAGGACTACCGTCCCGCTTCACCCCAAACCTCCCCCGTATTTCGTTCAACTCCCCGACCAGGGCCATTCCATGCACTTAAACGAACTCAAGGCACTGCACGTGTCGGAAGTACTCAAGCAAGCCGAAGAGCTTGAAATTGAAAACACCGGCCGCATGCGCAAGCAGGAGCTGATGTTCGCGATCATCAAGAAGCGCGCCCGCACCGGCGAGCAAATCATTGCCGATGGCGTGCTGGAAATTTTGCCCGATGGTTTTGGCTTCTTGCGCAGCCCCGACACCAGCTACACCGCTTCTACAGACGACATCTACATCAGCCCCAGCCAGGTACGCCGTTTCAACCTGCACACCGGCGACATGATTGAAGGCGAAGTGCGAACACCCAAGGATGGCGAGCGTTACTTTGCGCTGAACAAGCTCGATAAGGTCAACGGCGGCGGCCCGGAAGAGAACAAACACAAGGTGATGTTCGAGAATCTGACGCCGCTGTTCCCCAAGGTCCAGATGAAGCTGGAGCAAGACATCAAGGGCGAAGAAAACATCACCGGGCGCGTCATCGACATCATCGCGCCGATTGGCAAAGGCCAGCGCGCCCTGATCGTGGCGCAGCCCAAAAGCGGCAAAACCGTGATGATGCAGCACATTGCGCACGCCATTTCTGCCAACTACCCCGACAGCTACCTGATGGTGCTCCTGATTGACGAGCGCCCGGAAGAGGTCACGGAAATGCAGCGCACCGTCAAGGGCGAGGTGATTGCCTCCACCTTCGATGAACCGGCCGCCCGCCACGTGCACGTGGCCGAGATGGTGATCGAGCGCGCCAAGCGCCTGGTCGAGTTGAAAAAAGACGTGGTGATTCTGCTGGACTCGATCACCCGTCTGGCGCGCGCCTACAACAATGTGGTGCCCTCCTCCGGCAAGGTGTTGACCGGCGGCGTCGACTCCAATGCCTTGCAACGCCCCAAGCGCTTCCTGGGCGCGGCGCGCAATGTAGAAGAGGGCGGCTCACTGACCATCATCGCCACCGCGCTGGTCGACACCGGCAGCCGCATGGACGAGGTGATCTTTGAAGAATTCAAGGGCACCGGCAACTCCGAAATTCACCTGGACCGCCGCCTCTACGAGAAGCGCGTGTTCCCGTCGATCCAGCTCAACCGCAGCGGCACGCGCCGCGAAGAGTTGTTGCTGGCTCCCGATATCCTGCAAAAAACCCGCATCCTGCGCCAGTTTCTCTACAACATGGACGAAGTCGAGTCGATGGAAATGGTGCTCAAGCAAATGCGCGCGACCAAGAGCAACAGCGAGTTCTTTGACATGATGCGACGGGGTGGCTGAGCTATAATCTCAAGTTTTACGCGACAAGTACACCGGGCTTTGAATTGCGCAATCGTTTGCCCAAGGGCCTGGCGCGGCTAGCGCAACTGATGGAGAAGATATGAAAGAAGGCATTCACCCCAATTACCGCGAAATTTGTTTCGTGGACCTGTCCAATGGCTTCAAATTTGTGACCCGCTCTTGCGCCAACACCAAGGAGATGACCAAGATGGAAGACGGCCGCGAGCTGCCGATGTACAAACTGGACACCTCCAGCGAATCGCATCCTTTCTACACCGGTACACAAAAATCGGTGGACAACATGGGCGGGCGCGTCGAGCGTTTCCGCAACCGTTTCGGCAAGACCGCAGCCAAATAATCAAGCAAATGCTTCTTGCAAAGGGCAGCCCGGGTTACCGCGCTGCCTTTTTTTCATGCCAATTTGGTATTGCAGCGCGCAACCCCATCGCTATTTTTCTCTAGCCTCAAAGTGTGAATCAACCAACCCCCGCCATCGTTGCCCAAGGCGCGGCGCAGCGCTTGCCGCGCGCCGCGCTAGTGTTGCTTTGCATCGCCTACGTGTTACCGGGCTTTCTAGGCCGCGAGCCCTGGAAAAGTGCCGACATCACGGCCTTTGGCTACATGGCCGAGCTGGCCCGCGGTGCCACGGCGTGGCTCGCCCCGCAACTAATGGGTCGCGCTCCCGAGGTCGATGCGCTGCTGCCCTATTGGCTTGGCGCCTGGGCCATGCAACTGGCGCCGGCCTGGGTCGCGAGCGACTTCGCCGCGCGCATCCCTTTTGCCTTGCTGTTGACGCTGGCCCTGTTTGGCACCTGGTACGCCACCTACTACCTGGCACGCAACCCCGAGGCGCAACCGGTGGCGTTTGCCTTCGGCGGCGAGGCGTTGCCGACTGACTATGCACGCGCCATCGCAGATGGCGGCTTGCTGGCTTTTATTGCCTGTCTGGGTCTGGCCCAGATGTCGCACGAGACCACGCCGGCACTGGCCCAGCTCGGTTTTACAGCCCTGGCTTTTTATGCGCTCGCCGCCCTGCCCCAGCGCACGTTAATACCGGCCATCGGCGCAGTGCTGGGGCTAACCGGACTTGCCTTGTCCGGCGCCCCGGCGATTGCCGTCCTGTTCGGCCTTGGCAGCGCCGTGATTCATCTGCTGGATCGTTCCGCCGGGCCGATCGCCCGCCGACACCAGGTCTGGTGGGCAGCGGGCATTGCCCTGCTAACCATGCTGGTAGCCCTGCTGGCTGCCTTACTGGATTTGTGGCGCTGGCGCATCGATCTGCCCGGGGCCAGTTGGCAAGAGTGGCGCCGCCTGGGGCGTTTGCTGCTGTGGTTCACTTGGCCGGCCTGGCCGCTGGTGCTTTGGACCTTGTGGCGCTGGCGCCACCAACTGATTCGTGGCAGCGCCCCGAGTCGGCATCTGGCATTGCCATTGTGGTTCGCCAGCGTTGCCCTGGGCGCCACACTGACCACTGCATCGGCCGACCGCTCCTTGTTGCTAGCCCTGCCGGCTCTGGCGGCACTGGCGGCCTTTGCCCTGCCCACGCTGGGGCGAAACGTTGCCGCACTGATTGACTGGTTCACGCTCCTATTTTTCTCAGGCTGCGCTTTTATCATCTGGGTGATCTGGATCGCCATGCAAACCGGCGTGCCAAAACAACCCGCCGCCAACGTCGCCCGACTGATGCCCGGGTTTGAACCGAGCTTCTCCTTGACTCCTTTTCTGATAGCAATTGCGGCAACCTTGGCGTGGGCCTGGCTGGTGAAATGGCGTGTCGGTCGGCATCGCGCCGCGATCTGGAAAAGTCTGGTGCTGCCGGCCAGCGGGGCGGCCCTGAGCTGGCTGCTGCTGATGACCCTGTGGCTGCCGCTGCTTGACTTCGCCCGCAGCTATGCTCCTTTGGTACGTCGCACCCTGATCATATTTCAGCAGCAACCGCCTTGTGTCGAAGCGTTTGGTCTGAATAGCAGCCAGATCGCCGCGTTTAAATTTCATGGTAATTTAACCATGCGGCCGATGAACGCCGCCAGCAGTTGCCCCTGGTTGATTGTGGACAAGAACGCCGTGAAAACGCCGTCGGCCAGCGTTGATCCCAAGCAATGGACCTTGCACAGCGTCATGCGTCACCCGGCCGATCGCCAAGATAACCTGCAGATTTACCAGCGCACCGCCCCAGCGGGGATGTAAGGGCAATGTCATGCGCTTTCACGCACCAACCGCCTCAGCCCACCCGGGTATGCACCACCCGCTGCGGATACGGAATCACGATCTGATTGGCACGCAGCGCGCCGAGGATATCCAGGTTAATCAGCGATTTCAGATTCAGGCTGCCGTTCTCGGGGTCGGCAATCCAGTAGCCCACGGTGAACTCCAGCCCGTCGGCGCCAAATGTTGACAGCGCGACCGAGGGCGCGGGCTCGCGCAACACACGCTCATGGTTCAGGGTGGCCTGTTGCAACAAGCGCATCACCAGTTCCACATCGCTGTCGTACGCGACCGAGACCACGGTCGACTGCCAGACCCGGGTATCGGCCAGCGACTGGTTTTCGACGCGGTTGGTGATCAGCATCTCATTGGGCACGATGGACTCGCGCCCGGTCAACGAGCGAATGACGGTGTAGCGCGCGTTGATTTCCGTGATGCGCCCCTCGAAGTTGTCCACCCGCACGTTGTCGCCGATGCGCATGCTGCGTTCGGCCAGAATGACAAAACCGCTGACGTAGTTGGCCGCCAGCTTCTGCAGGCCAAAACCGACCCCGACGCCGATGGCGCCACCCAGCACCGACAGGGCGGACAAATTGATGCCCACCGCCGACAGCGCCACCAGCAAACCGATAAACACCAGCAGGGCGCGCGTCGCGTTGCTGACCGCCTTGCGCAAGGACAGCTCGCCCCCGGTGGCGGCGCGCAGCAGGCGGGCCTCGATCGCCGCTGAAATCCACAGCGTGAAGATCAGCACGGCACCCGCCGTCAGGGCGCCCTCCAGCATGGTGCGCAGCGACAGCGTGCTGCCGCCCACCTTCCAGCTGATCTGATCGAGCTCCTCCAGTATCAGCGGCAACAGCCCGCTGACCCACATCGCCATCGCCAGCCACGCCACCCAGGAAATGGTTCGCTCCAGCAGGCGCACCAGCGGCGTATCCTTGAACGCCGCCTGCAGCACCTTGACCCCCAGACGGATGACCAGCAGGGAGATCAGGACCGGAATCGCAATTTTGAAAACGGCCAGCGCCAGCCAGCCCGCCAGCACCGCCCGGGCCAGATAGGCCAGGCACAGCAGCAGCAAAGGAAACAGCACCCCGTCCAGAATCCGTTTGCCAAACAGGATGGAGCGCTGGTCGTGCGAACCCACGGCCCGGCGCACCAGAAAGGCAACGGCCCAGGCCGCCAGGCCCGACAGCAGCAGCGCCGCCAGCTCCGTCAAGACGCTCGGTTTGCTCAGCGCCGCAACCCAGGCGTCGAGGTCGGCGATGCGGGCCTCAGACATCGGCCAGTACCCGGATATGCGCCTCCACACTGCGCGCCAGCGCGCTCAAGTTGTAGCCGCCTTCCAGGCAGGAGACGATGCGACCCTTGGCGTGGCGCCGGGCCAGGTCTTTCAGGCGATCGGTGATCCAGGCGTAGTCCTGCTCGACCAGGCCCATCTGGCCCAGGTCGTCTTCGCGGTGCGCGTCAAAGCCGGCGCTGATGAAAATCATCTCGGGCCGGAACGCCTCCAGCCGCGGCATCCAGCTGCTCTCGATCAGCTCGCGCACCTCCATGCCCTTGGTGTAGGCCGGCACCGGCAGATTGACCAGATTGCCGGCATTGGAGAGCGGCCAATCCAGCGGGTAAAACGGATGCTGGAAAAAACTCACCATCAGGATGCGCGGGTCACCGGCCACGATGTCTTCGGTGCCGTTGCCGTGGTGCACATCAAAGTCCACAATCGCCACCCGCTTCAAGCCGTGGCGCTCCAGCGCGTACTTGGCGGCAATCGCCACGTTGTTGAAAAAGCAAAAGCCCATGGCCTTGTCGCGGCAGGCATGGTGCCCCGGCGGGCGCACCGCGCAAAAAGCGTTTTCCATCTCGCCCGCCAGCACGGCATCGGTGGCGGCCAGTGCGGCGCCGGCGGCGCGCAGGGCCGCGTCCCAGGTGTGGATGTTGATGGAAGTGTCCGGGTCAAGCTGGGCGTGGGTCGGGCCACCGGCCTCGATTTCATCGCGCAGGCCGTCGCTCAAGCCGCGCAAGGCTGCCACGTGCATGCGGCCATGCGCCAATTCGAGATCGACCAAGGGCGCCAGCGGCGCCTCGCGCCGCTCCAGCGCCAGGCCCAGGCCGGAGATCAAAAGACGGTCTTCGATGGCGTCCAGCCGCTGCGGACATTCGGGGTGGCCGGCACCCATTTCATGTTTCCAGCAATCGCGATGGGTAAAGTATCCGGTCATGGTCACAGTCTGCGCCTCTCTCAAATTTTTCAGGTAAGGTCATGCCATGAATGCACAACAAAAACTCAAATCACTGGTCGATCAGCTTAACACGGTGATTGTGGGCAAGCCGGCCCAAACGCAGGACTGTGTGGCCTGCCTGCTGGCCGGTGGCCACTTGCTGATTGAAGACGTGCCGGGCGTGGGCAAGACCACGCTGGCGCACGCGCTGGCCAAAACCTTTGGTCTGCAGTTCTCGCGCGTTCAGTTCACCGCCGACCTGATGCCCAGCGACCTGTCAGGCGTCTCGATTTATGAACGGGGCAAGGAGGCTTTCATTTTTCACCCGGGCCCGATCTTCGCCCAGGTGCTGCTGGCCGACGAGATCAACCGCGCCAGCCCCAAAACCCAGAGCGCGCTGCTCGAAGCGATGGAAGAAAAACAGGTCACGGTGGAAGGCGAAACCCGAGCGCTGCCCTCGCCTTTTTTTGTGATTGCCACGCAAAATCCGCACGACCAGCTCGGCACCTACGCGCTGCCAGAGTCGCAACTGGACCGCTTTTTGATGCGCATCTCGCTCGGTTACCCGGACCGTGGCGCCGAGCGCGCGCTGCTGACCGGCCGTGACCGCCATGACATGGTGGGCGCCCTGCCCAGCCTGCTCGATGCCACTGAGTTGCAAACGCTGCAACAACAGGTGCTGGCGATTCATGCCGCCGCACCGCTGCTGGACTATGTGCAGGACCTGATTGCCGAAACCCGCAGCGGCCAGTGGTTCCTGATGGGCCTGAGCCCGCGCGCCGGCATCGCCGTGCTGCGCGCGGCCAAGGCCCAGGCCTTGCTGTGCGGGCGCGACTACGTGGCCCCGGATGACGTGCAGGCGATCCTGGCGCAAACCGTGGCCCACCGCCTGATCCCGGTCGGTGACGCGGGCCGCGGTTCGGTCGAACAGGTGCGCGCCATGCTGGAAGCGGTGCCGCTGCGTTGAAGAGGGCTGCGCCCATGCAAGCCGCTCACGCGCTCCCCGGCCCGCTGCCCTGCGCGCTGCGCCAGCCGCTGGCCCATCTGCGCGCTCGGCTGCGCCGCTGGTTCCTGGCGCGCCAGCCGCCCAGCGACAGCACCACGCTGACGCAGCGCAACGTCTACATCCTGCCGACCCGACCCGGCTTCATGCTGGGCGCCACGCTGTTGCTGCTGCTGGTGGCGTCGATCAACTACCAGCTCAATCTGGGCTACCTGCTGACTTTTTTGCTGGCCGGCAGCGCCGCCATGGGCATGCAGGTGTGCCACGGCACGCTGCGCGGCCTCACGCTCAATCTGATAGCGCCCGATGCCATCTTTGCGGGCGCCAGTGCCGTCATCGGCGTCAACCTGCAGAGCCGCCGGCGCAGCATCCGCCGTGGCATCGGCCTGGCGCTATGGGGCTCGGGTCATTGGGTCTGGACCGATGTGCCGGCGCAGGGC
>JAKFXU010000327.1 GCA_021731215.1 Rhodoferax sp. | reverse complement strand
CGCCAAATCAGTGCGAATTCATGGGCGCGATGTGGCCATCAATGCTGAAGTGGTGCAACTGCAATCTGCCTCAGCCCATGCCGATGCCAAGCAGATTTTGGCGTGGCTGCGCACCATGCCCAGCGCCCCCGACCAAGTCTATGTGGTGCACGGCGAACTGGGGCCATCGGATGAACTGCGCAAACGCATCAAGCATGAGTTGGGTTGGCGTGCCATGGTGCCAGAACACGGTTCGAGCTGGCCGACCTGAACCGTGCCTGTTTGCGAATTGTCAACGTAAGAGATGCGGCAACTTCTACAGTGCAATTCATAATGAATTCGACCACTACACACGCAAGCGCGTTGATCGGACAACCGATCCCCCCGGAGTTGCCCCCGGTGCCGTTTCAGGCGCCGCTGGAGCAGGAGCCCGGCACGCCGCCGCGTCCGCCTGAACCGGCCCCATTCGAGCCGGCCCTGCCGCAGCCAGAGCCCAGTACCGTGACGGTGCCCAGAGCCTGAAAAGACAAGCGCTGCTGCGTGGCGCCTGCGCTTCAGTCCGCCAGCAAACCCGCCAGCAGCTTGGCCACGTGCACAGCCTCGCGCTGCGCACCGTCGCGAATCTGGTGGCGGCAACTGGTGCCGTCAGCCACCACGATGGCGTCCGGCTTGGCGCGCACCGCTGGCAACAGACTAAGCTCGGCCATTTGCATCGACACCTCATAGTGACTGGCCTCGTAGCCAAAGCTGCCTGCCATGCCGCAGCAACTGCTCTCGATCAGCTCCGGCTTGGCGCCAGGAATCAGCCCGAGCACCGCCATGATGGGCGTGACGGCGGCAAAAGCCTTCTGATGGCAGTGGCCGTGCAGCAGGAGGGCTTGGCCCGCAGGTTTGAGTTTTGACTTCAACGCTTCCAACTGGCCCGCTAGGGCCTCGCGCGCCAGAAACTCTTCGAACAGCAGCGCCTGTCGGCTAACCGTCTGCGCCGCCTCACCGAGCCCCATAACCAGCGCTTCGTCGCGCAGCGTCAGCAGGCAGGAGGGCTCCAGACCGACGATGGCAATGCCTTTTTCGGCAAACGGCAGCAGGGCCGCCACCAGCTCACGCGCCTTGGCTTTGGCCTCTTCCACCATGCCACTCGACAGATAGGTGCGGCCGCAGCACAGGTGCTTGCCATCGGCCTTGTTTTTTGCCGCGACATGCACGGTGTAGCCGCCGGCCTGCAGCACTTTCACCGCGGCAAAAGCATTGTCGGACTCGAAGTAGCCGTTGAAGGTGTCGACAAACAGCACCACCGGTTTAACGGCGACCAGCACTTGCTCGCGGCTGGCCAGGGCTTGACCAGCCGCAGCCCGGTCCGCAGCGGCACGGTTGAAGAAATGCTGGCGTTGCCACTGCGGCAGGCTGCGCCGGGCCGACAGGCCCAGCATCTTCTCGCTCAAACGCGCCAGCAATGGCAGGCGGTCACGCAGATTGAGCAACGGCGCCAGCCGGCTGGCCCAATGGGCGTAATCGGGCAGGCGGGCCACCAGCTTGTCCTTGAGCGTGTGGCCATGTCTGGCCTTGTAGTGCTGCAGGAACTCGATCTTCAGCTTGGCCATGTCAACGCTGGTCGGGCAGTCGCGCTTGCAACCCTTGCAGCTCACGCACAGGTCCATGGCCTCGAACACCGCCTGGCTGGTGAAGGCGTCGGCCGCCTTGATGCCTTCGAGCTGCCCGCTCAGGGCCAGGCGCAGGGTGTTGGCACGGCCGCGCGTGAGGTGTTTTTCGTCGCGCGTGACGCGGTAGCTCGGGCACATGGTGCCAGCGTCGAACTTGCGGCAGTGGCCGTTGTTGTTGCACATCTCCACCGCCTTGGCCAGGCCCTGCGCCGGGTCGCCGCCGCTGCCGGGTGCCGTAGTTTCCTCGGTGAGCGGGTTGTTCTGCACGTTCCAGGCGCTCCAGTCCAGCACTGGCTGCAGTGGGATGACCTGGTAGCTCGGGGGGTAGCGCATCAGGCGCGTGTCGTCCATCTTGGGCGGGTTGATGATGCGCTTGGGACTGAGCAGATTAAGCGGGTCGAGCTGGTGCTTGATCTGAGCCAAAGCCTGGGTGAGCTGCGGCCCGAACTGCCACTCGATCCACTCGCCACGGCACAGGCCATCGCCGTGCTCGCCGCTGAAAGCGCCCTTGAACTTGCGCACCAGTTCACTGGCTTCCTCGGCAATGGCGCGCATTTTGGCGGCCCCGCCCTGACGCATGTCCAGGATCGGGCGCACATGCAGCGTGCCGACCGAGGCATGAGCATACCAAGTGCCGCGGCTGCCGTATTTTCGGAACACCTGGGTCAGTCCATCGGTGTACTCGGCCAGATGTTCCAGCGGCACGGCGCAGTCTTCGATGAAGCTGACCGGCTTGCCGTCACCTTTGAGGCTCATCATGATGTTGAGACCGGCCTTGCGCACTTCCCACAGGTTCTTCTGCGGCGCGTCCTCGACCATCTCGACCACCGAGCCCGGCAGGCCGAGGTCGCCCATCAGTTCGACCAACTGTTTGATCTTCGGTAACAGCTCGGCCTTGGTGGCACCGGAAAACTCCACCAGCAGCACCGCCGCCGGTTTGCCGCCGTTGATCGCCGGCGCCAGCGCCGTGCGGATGGTGGGCGCAAACGCCGGGTTCTGCAGCGACAGCTCGATCATGGTGCGGTCCACCAGCTCGACCGCGCTCAGGCTGCCCCCCGCCATGTTGTGACCGAGCTTGACGATGTGCTGCGCCGCATCCATCGCCTGGTAGAAGGTGGGAAAATTGACCACACCGAGCACCTTGGCGCGCGGCAGTTCGCACAAACGCAGGGTGAGCGAACGGGTCAGCGCCAGCGTGCCTTCGCTGCCGACCAGCAGGTGCGCCAGATTGACCGAGCCGTCGGTGGTGTAGGGCTTCTCGTTCTGATTGTGGAAGATGTCGAGGTTGTAGCCTGCCACCCGGCGCAGCACCTTGGGCCAGCGCGCCTCGATCTGGCCGCAGTGCTCAAGCGCCAGATCGCGCACGAAGTCGCCAATCTGTTTCACGCGGCCGCTGGCGGCATTGAAGCGACCGAAGTCGAGCAGGCTGCCGTCGGCCAGCCAGGCCTGCGCCCCGAGCACGTTGTGCACCATATTGCCGTAGGCAATCGAGCGGCTGCCACAGGAGTTGTTGCCGGCCATGCCGCCCAGCGTGGCCTGCGCGCTGGTGGAGACATCCACCGGATACCACAGGCCGTGCTTTTTCAGCGCAACGTTGAGATGATCGAGCACCAGGCCGGGCTCCACCAGCACCGTGCGCTCGTCAACATCCAGCGCCAGAATTTGGCGCATATGCTTGGCAAAGTCGATCACCAGCCCGGCGCCCACGGTCTGGCCGCACTGGCTGGTGCCGGCGCCGCGCGGCGCGATCGGCACGCCCAAATCGCGGCAGATGTCGAGCGCCAGCGTCACGTCCTCCGCACTGCGCGGCACGAACACGCCCACCGGCATGACCTGGTAAATCGAGGCATCGGTAGCGTAGCGGCCGCATGTTCCGCATTGGCCATCTGGGTGACTGCAATGACCTGACGCTGCTGGCGGCCCTGAGCGGCTGTGAGATGGGCCTGAGGCTGGCCGGTGTCAAGCTGGCCGGTTCGGGTGTGCAAGCCGCAATGGACTATTTCTCAAGCCACGCCGCAGTGGTGCCACTGCGCAAGGCAGCCTGACCCCTGCTTTTTTTCGTTAAGTCAAAACAACCCACTGGAGACAACGCCATGCAACGCAGAACCTTCGTTACCGCTAGCGCCGCCACACTGGCCTTCCCCGCACTCATGGCCCAGACCCTGCCGAGCGGGCCGATTCGCATCATCGTCGGCTTTTCGCCCGGCGGCGGCACCGACATTCTGGCCAGGTTGATGGCGCAAAAGCTCTCGGTCATGTGGAATACGAGCGTATTGGTCGAGAACAAAGCCGGGGCGACCGGCACGATTGCCGCCGAGTACGTGGCCAAACAACCCAGCGACGGCACCACGCTGCTGATGGCACACATCAACAGCCATGCGATTGCACCCGCGCTGTTTGCGCGGCTTGGCTACAGCATTGAAAGCGACTTTGCCCCCATTGCCCTGGTGGGCGTCACACCCAATCTGCTGATCTGCAACGATAAGCAGCAGGCCCGCACCGTGGCGGACATGGTCGCATTGTGCAAAAAGAATCCTGGAAAAATCAGCTTTGGATCAGCCGGCACGGGCTCGGCCCAGCACCTGGCGCTTGAAATGTTCAAACTGGCGGCCAAGATCGATGCCATCCACGTGCCCTACAAGGGCTCCGCTCCGATGCTGACCGACCTGATCGGCGGGCAAATCGACTACAGCTTCGACACCATGACGGCGGCTACCCCGCACGTCAAAGGCGGCAAGGTGATTGCAATGGCGCAAACCCGCCAGAAGCGGGCCAAGGGCCACCCTAACGTGCCGACCATGGCCGAGTCCGGCTTTGCGGGGTTTGAAGCGACCACCTGGTACGGCCTGGTCGGTCCGGGAAAATTGCCGAGCGTCATCGCCAAACGCATGAATGACGACATCAACAAGGTGCTGGCGATGCCCGATGTGATGGAAAAGTTTGAGCAAAACGGTGCCGAAGACGGCGGCGGATCGACCGAAAAATTTGGCAGCTTCATCCAGGAGGAAGCGAAGAAGTGGGCCAAGGTCGTGAAGGACGCCGGCGTGAAAGCCGATGTGTGAGCGGCACTGTCCAACTGACCCTCCAGGCCGGCGTGGCGTCGGTACTGTTTGAGCGCCCCCAGGCGCGCAATGCCATGACCTGGGCCATGTATGAACAGTTGCTGGCAATCTGCCGTCAATTGCAGGCCGACAAAACAGTGCGCATCGTGACTTTTAGGGGTGCCGGCGGCGAAGCCTTCGTCGCCGGCACCGACATCGAACAGTTCAAGGCATTTCAGAGTGGTGACGATGGCGTGGCCTACGAGCGTCAGATTGACCAGTGCATCCAGCAACTCGAAGCCCTGTCCATGCCGACCGTGGCGCTGATCGAAGGCTGGGCCATCGGCGGCGGGCTGGCGATTGCCACCACCTGCGACTTCCGGATTGCCACTCCCGCCTCACGCTTTGGCGTTCCAATTGCCAAGACGCTGGGCAACTGCCTGTCAGTCGCCAATCTGGCGCGGCTGGTGGCGGTGTTCAGCCACCAGCGCGTCAAACGCATGCTGATGCTGGCTGAACTATTGAACGCCGAAGAGGCGTTGGCCTGCGGCTTTTTGCACCAGGTCTGTGAGCCCGCCGAGATTGACGCGGCCGCCGCCCATCTGTGCGAACGCCTGGCGGCGCTGGCGCCGGTGACGCAAAGCGTCAGCAAGGAAGGGCTGCGTCGGCTGCTGGCCCATGAGTTGCCTGATGGCGAGGACTTGATCCATCGCTGCTACGGCAGCAGCGACTTCCGCGAAGGGGTGGCGGCCTTCATGGCCAAGAGAAGCCCGGTCTGGAAAGGCATTTGATAATGACTGCTGCTGCACACACTGGCCCGCTGGTCGGCATGCGGGTGCTCGAACTCACCCAAATCATGTCCGGCCCCACCTGCGGCATGCTGCTGGCCGACATGGGTGCCGATGTCATCAAGGTCGAGAAGCTGCCCGGTGGCGACGATGCGCGCGGCTACCGCGACCCCCAGGTCGGCGGCGTGTCGGCGCCGTTCATGATGATGAACCGCAACAAGCGCGGCCTGGCCCTCAACCTCAAGCTCGATGCCGGGCGCGCGGTGCTGCTGCGCATGGTGCAGGACGTCGACGTGCTGGTGGAAAACTTTCGCGGCGGCACACTGGACAAGCTCGGCCTGGGCTACACGGTGCTGGCACGGGCCAATCCCGGCCTGATTTACTGCGCCATCTCCGGCTATGGCCGCACCGGCCCCTACGCCGGCAAAGGTGGCTTCGACCTGATCGCGCAGGGCTTCTCCGGCCTGATGTCAGTCACCGGCGAGCCCGGCGGCCCGCCGGTCAAGACTGGCAATGCGGTGTCCGACATGAATGCCGGCATGCTGGGCGCCTTGGGCATCGTGGCGGCCTATGTGCACAAACTCAAGACCGGGCAGGGTCAGATCGTCGACACCTCGCTGACGGACGCGGCCCTGCAGCAGACCGCCTGGCATGCGGCGGTCTGGTTTGCCTCCGGCCACTCGCCGGGTCCGACCGGCTCGGCGCATCTGCTGACCGCGCCCTATCAGGCGTTCGAGGCCGGCGACGGCTGGATCAACATCGGCGGCGCCAACCAGGCCAACTGGGAGCGCATCGCCGAGGTGCTGGAGCACCCCGAATGGCGCGAAGACCCGCGCTTCAAGACCAACAGCGAGCGCATGGCCCATCTGGCTGAACTGTCCATTTTGATGAACACGGTGTTGCGCACGCGCAGTCGCACCGCCTGGATCGCGGCCTTTGATGCCGCCGGTGTTCCGGCCGGCCCGGTGCACACCATTGGCGAGGCCCTGACGCACCCGCAGACGCTGGCGCGCGGCATGGTAGTGGAGCTGAACCATCCCCAGGCCGGGGCGACCAAGGCGATCGGCTGCCCGATCCATTTTTCGCACACCCCGACCCAGATCACCCGGCCGGCGCCGCTGCTGGGCCAGCACACGCGCGAACTGTTGCGGGAATTCAACTACGCCGATGCTGAAATTGATGCTCTGGTCACCCAGGGCGTGATCGAAGAGGCGACCCCCGTCCGGTCGTAAACTTTCATGTTTTCGGGCGCCGTTGGAAGTCATGCCCGTTAAAACAGGCCCCAACTGGGCGAGCGGGTCAGCGCCACCCCCACGATATAGCTCACGCTGAGCAGCGCCGCCGCAAAATACGACGGGCGCTGCGCCGGCGGCGTGTTGCGGCCCAGCGCCCGCATGCCGAGCCCGATGTACAGCAGCAGCGCCAGCACCTTGGCCGTGAGCCAGCCCTGCACAAACGGATATTGCCCGCTGCGCCAGACCAGCCACAAGGCCGCGCCCAGCAGCACGGTGTCAATGATGTGCGGCGCCACGCGCAGCAACCACCACTGACGCCAGGGCTTGGACTGCAACTGCAGCAAACCGCACAACCCAAACAGGCTGATGCTGATCACCACGCAACTGACGTGCAGGGTTTTAACCGCCAGGTAGTCCACGCTCGGGCTTTCGGATCCGACGCCGCTGGCTTCAGCCGTCCTTGCCGTCGAGCCGGGTCTGCATCAACCAGGGCGTAAAAATCCATAGATAAATCAAGAACGCGACGCTCCAGGCCAGTGCCGCAGCAACGACAGAAGCCACCAGCAGTCCGGGCGCCAGCAAGGGCAGCAGTACGCGCAGCACGGCGGCCGTCATGACCAGCACATAGGCCAGCACTTCCGCCTTCGAGACCGTCAAGGGCCGACCGGTGTGGCCGCGCGCGGTGCGGGTGATCATGCCGATGATCAGGCCGCCGGTGGCGCCCACCGCCAACGCGTGTACGCCGGCGGAAACCGGCACCAGGCCGACCTGGGCCAGGGCCAGCAGCGCCAGCCCAATGGGAATCCAGGCATAAGCAGCGTGCAGAATCCAGAGAATCGGACGCTTGAACGTGAGCGCAGGACACCAACCGAGCAAGCGCCTGCCATGCAGAACACTCGCCAGCGCCAGCACCACCAAGCCCGGCACGCCGGGCGGCGCCAACACCCACAGCGCCAGGCCGAGCGCGGTGACGCCCAGCGTGAGGCGTTCGATCCATACCGGTGCCATCAGCTTCAAGCCCGGCGTGACCGCCATGGTGAAGGCCGGAATGACGCGCCCGGCCATCACGCATTCAATCGTCACGATCAAGGCCAGTCCGGCATACAGCGGCGTGATGGCAGGCAGTTGCAGCAGGCCCAGCACGGCCAGATGAAACACCAGGTTGGCGCATGCCAGCAGGGCCAGCATCAGGGCCAAAGGCAGATTGCGGTAATTGCGCGCCCGCAGCAGCAGCCTGACCAGAATGCCCGCCACCAGCGGCAACAAGGCCAGGTCCAGCACGGCGTACAGCGGGTACGGTCCGACCAGCGCGGTCACGCGCGCCGCCAACCACAGCAGGGCCAGGCCAGCCAGCGCAGCGCCGCGCGGCGTCGCCAGCCCGGTCCAGGCCTTGCCGGCCGTCATCAAAAAACCGATGATGATGGCCACGGCGAAGCCAAACAACATTTCATGGGCGTGCCACAACAGCGCCGGCGCCGTGGGCGTGAATGGCACCTGACCCAGGAACAGTGCCACCCACAGCGGCACGCTCACGGCCGCCAGCAGCGCGCCGCCGAGGTAAAACGGCCGAAAACCCAGGCGCAACAGCGGCAGGCCGGGCGGTAACTGGGCTGCGGCTTTGACTTCGGAGAAGATCGGCAGGGATTCTGGTTTCATGGCGGTGGGCTCAGGAGCAGCTTGAATATTTCATAAATGTATTTTACATGCATGTTAAATTCGCTTGCCCTAGAATAAACCATACCCAGCATGACGCGTCACAGAGAAGGCCCCCGATGAGACTGACTGACTACACCGACTACACGCTGCGGGTCTTGATGTTCTGCGCCCTGCACCCCGAGCGCTCGGTCACCATTGCCGAGCTGGCCGAAAGCCACGCCGTTTCGAAAAACCATTTGATGAAGATCGTCAACGATCTGGCCCGCCAGGGTTTACTGCAGACCACGCGCGGGCGCGGCGGCGGCCTGCGTCTGCTCAAGCCAGCAGCCGACATCGGCATCGGCGATGTGGTACGCCAGTCTGAGACCGATTTCCGGATGGTGGAGTGTTTTGACGCCAGCCGCAACGCCTGCACCCTGACCGCCCACTGCCAGTTGAAGCAGGTTATCTGGACCGCGTTGCAAAGCTATTTGGCTGAACTGGACAAGGTGACGCTGGCCGACATCACCAGCCTGCGACCCGGCAGCGCCAGTGTGAGCCGGGTGCCGCTGAGCGCCATTACCCGGCCGGTGTCGATTGCATTGCCGGCCAGCAAGAAGCCGGCGGCGCAAGTGCCTGCGCGGGCCAAGGCTGTGCGCCGCAAGTAGGGTTGCGAGCGTCCCTTTTTAATCAAACATCACAGCTTGACGGCAACCCAGCCCAACACGCTGCTCAGCTGAGC
>JAKFXU010000329.1 GCA_021731215.1 Rhodoferax sp. | reverse complement strand
ATGTCGCGCACCACCGCGCGCGCCACCACGATACCGGCGCCGGTGGACAAACCCTGCATGGCGCGGAAGAACACCAGTTGGCCAATGCTTTGCGACAGCGCGCAGCCTATCGAAGCCAGCGTGAAGGCCGCCAGCCCCCACAACACCACCGGCCGGCGCCCCAGGCTGTCAGAAATCGCACCGTGGAACAAGCTCATGAAGGCAAAGCCAAACAGATAAGCCGACAGCGTTTGCTGCATCTGCACCGGAGTGGCACCCAGTGACTGGGCGATGCCGGCAAAGGCCGGCAAATAAGTATCAACGGAAAACGGGCCGAGCATGCCCAGCACCGCCAGCAACACCGCCAGCGCCCAGCGTGGCGCGCGCCAGAGTTGGCGTGCGTCCGGGTTCATCCGCGCTGCATCAGCTTGACGCACCCATCAGCGTGAGCACCACGATCAGCACGCCGATCCACAGATTGACCATCACCCAGGTGCGAATGCTCGCCAGCGCCGCGCCGCCGGCCGGCCATGCCGCCGCCGTCACGGCGCGCGCCAGGCGCTTGTACAGCACAAAGCGGATATGGCCAAAAATCAGCACCATCACCAGCCCCAGCAGCGCCATCACCATCCATTCCAGCGGCATGTTGAACTTGACCCCGGCTTGCACCATCTGGCGCGCCATGCGACCGATCATCCAGACACCGCTGAACAGGGTAAGCCCGGCGGCCACCAGCACGGCGTTGAAGAAGCGACCCAGCACAGCGTGCATCAGGCGCACGCGTTCGGGCGCCTCCAGCGCGAGCAGCGCCGGACGCAAAAAGAACTGAACAAACACCATGCCGCCAATCCAGACGATGATGGACAACAGGTGAAGGGTTTTGAGCGTTGCGTAAAACATGGTCGGGGGGCAGTCGTTGTTATTCAGGGGGTAAGTGTGCCAGATGATGGCCACTGCGGAGTCGGGTCACGCCCTTGTGCCGAATGAACGTGCGGGTAATATGGCCAGTTGTAGGGTGGGTACGCTACGCTTTGCCCACCCCATGGCTGACTTGCCTCAGCGTTGAAGCGTAGTCAAGGACTTAACTGGAATCCGACCCCGATTAACCGTGCAGAACTTTACTCAAGGCAGCGAAAATACCAACGGCTGCAAAAATGGCCGCTATCGTCCACCGTTGTGAGTCGGCGATGGCCTTGATGAGCTCTGATTTGATCTCGGCCATGTCCTTGCGCACACTTTCAACATCGCCACGTGTGGCCAGTTGTTGCGCGTGCAAAGCATAACGCTTGTCGATCTCTTTGCTGACCGATTCAACCGCCGCCTTGGCGTCCGCCTCTGACACGCCAGCTTTGACGAATGCGCTGTAGATTTCGAGCTCCATGGCGCCAGTTTACCCTCGTTGAAAAAAACGAACGCTGAATTTTTTTGGTTTTGCCGTGAAAAACCAGTTGGAATCCGGTTCATCCTGGATTCCTCGGTTGGACGCGCCCGAGTGGGCGGCGGGCGGCGCGCCTGTCAAAAAAACTGCTTTGAGAAATTCGCTACAGCGATGGCAATCAATGCTCCCATCATCCACTTGATCAGCGACATATCGCCTTTGAGTGCTTCAAAGCGAGCGTCAATTCGGAGTTCCATTTCTTTGAGATCGCGCCGGGTAGCTAGTTCGGACTCATCAATGGCCGCGCGCATCGCCTCCGTCAGGCCTTCAGCCTGCTTTTCATCAAAGCCCGCCTCCTGCAGCTTGCGGACAAATTTATGGGTATCAAACGTGATGCTGGACATGGGTGAAAATCGTAACAGAAAATTAAACGATCTCACCCGATGGGGCGTTTTGACACTGAATTAGAAAAATTGCTTTACAAAATTGGCAATGGCAATGGCCAGAACTGCGCCAAGCATCCACTTAACCAAGGACATTTCACCGCGAACATTGGCAATTTCAGTTTTGATCTCTGCCACAGCAAGCTCGATATCCTTGCGCGTGGCAATCTCAGCTTCACCGCTGGCGTCCTTGAAAGCCTCTGCCATGGCAGAGGCTTGTTCGCGCGACACCCCCGCTTTTTCAAGGCGTTCAACCAACTTCAGGGCATCAAATGTGATGGTGCTCACAAACGAAAGTCTAGCATCCCACCCAGCCGTGTGCTGGGTCATTTGGAGTTACGCCCCCACTGCGGTGTTGCCGCTATGGGAATCAATTGGAATCCGGCCCCAATTAACCTCCGCGTTTCAGCAGAAACTCTGCGAACAGAGGGTCATCAATCGTTGTGCCAACCGCGTTTTTCGACAGCAGGCCACTGCGTTTCAACTTCTCGATTGACGACCTGACCTTGGATATCGTTGGCTTCGAGCCGGGAATCGCCGCCAGCATCTTCAGCGTGGCCTGGCTGTCTGAACCCATCGCGTAACTCGCCCAGCCCAAGCTTTTTGCCCGGATGAACCTTGCTGAAATGTTCTGCAAGCAAGCGCAGAAATTCATCGCCAAGAAAAGGGAAATCGATAATCTGTGCAAACTGGTACATCGGCGCTCCTGCGGTATTCATGAGCCGGGCCAGCCCTTTCTGTGAGGAACCCGTAAAGACGGCACAGACATCCTCACGCCGCTTGTGCAGCACGGCCCGCAAGGTCGCAATCATGGACACACCGTCCGGCGCCTCGCCGAGGGTTTGAACCTCGTCGAGCATCAACAACACCTGACCCTTGTGCTGCCTGGCCAGCCGAGTGACCAGAGCGTCCAAGCGCAGGGCCGAAGACTCCGGCAAAGTCCGGCGACGCGGCGCGTCTCCAAGATCGACGCTGGCACCGAGCACACCAATTTTCTTCACCTGGGTCCTTGCCACCTTCCCGATAGTGCTGGTCGGAACAAGCAAATCGTCCAGCGCTTCTTCCAGGGCGTGGTTCACCGCTTCCAGCGGGGCCGACTTGTGCAGCCACAAGTCGGCATACACCGGCAACATCCCCGCCTGCTTCGCCTCGGGGGCCAAGTCGTGGTCAAGGAAGAACGTTTTGCCGACACGCCGAGGGGCAAACAGGGCCAGTGGCCGTCCGGGTTGAGCGCCTAGGGCGCGAGATAGCCCTGAGCGAGGCCTGGGCGCCGGACTTCAATTTCGTCGAATGTTTTCATGGTCCCATTGTTGCGCATTGTCGTAACACTAGCAATTGCTAATTTTGTAGCAACAAACAGCAATACCTGGGTCAGTTGTAACCATGCAAGAAATCAGGGTCGAACGCAGGACTGCTCAATCTTCAAGCAGCCAGTGGCAACGGTGCTTGGAACCGTCCGAGCGCGGCACCCGTGACGGTGATGTCTTCGTCCAGCGCATCCCAGCGCAGTGCAGCCCCTCCAAGGCGCAACGTGACTTGGGCTAATGGTTCGTCCGTGGCCCGAGCCAAGCGCCCAGAACTGCTTGTCGATCCTGGCGTCCACCCGTGCTTCAAGCGTATCAAGTTTGGCGTCCCTGGCCGTGCGCTGGCAAACGTGCCCGCGCCTCCTGCACCACCCGGTTCGCATCGGCCACCAACCGGGGCACGGCCTGATGGGCAGCATTTAGCGCATCGCACAGAATGACGGGGTCTTTGATGTACTCATGAACGATCTTGTTCCTCAGGGCTCGCAGACTCATCCAGAACTGAGCCGATTCAATCCAGCCCCATTTTTCAGCGTAACCCAGGTTATCAATCACAGGCCCGGATGACTGCCCGAGCAATTTCAGCAGCGCTGGCAGCAGCTTGTCTGCCGTGGTGTCTTGCAAACGGCCGAAGCGGGCGGCAAACGCATCGACCTTTTCGGCCAGGGCATTGTTTGAATCAAGAGAAAATGCGCGATCAACCGTGAACGACACAGCAAACAGTTCGCCGTCGGTCAGTGTCACGAGCCTGATCTCAGCGAGCACCACATCACACAGATCCAACAAACGCGCGCGAACCGCATCAGTGGTCACAGCAATACACCTTGATGGGCAATATCGTGAATTGGCTGGTGCATCAGATTGGGGGCTTCGATCAGCACATCAATGCGTTGATCCCCCAACGCCATTTGCAATCGCGCCGTGATGCTGGCAGCCAGCCACGCCGGATGATCAACCGGGCTGACGCTAGAAACCAGCAGGTCAATGTCGCCACCGCGCTGCTCGTCGTTCAGACGGGAACCGAATAGCCGCACAGCAACATCCGAGCCGGCCAACTCTACTACGGCGGTCTTGATCGCTTTGTGTTGACCGGGCGTGATGCGCATCGGTTGATTCTACCCATACGCCGGAATGACAAGTCAGGGACACCGGCTTTGTCAAGAATGCGTTGCAGCTTGCAATTCCATTTCGAATTAACCCAACGACTCTGCTGTTGCCGCTGCGGGAATCAATTCGGATTTGAGCAAAATTAGCCAGATTCTGTGAGGCCGATGTTGCCAAGCAAGACCTGCCCCAGTTCCTTGTGGGGTGTCACACCGGTAGGGTGGGCAAAGCGCAAGCGTGCCCACGTGTTTTATGCGCCTGCAATGGTGGGCACGCTGCGCTTTGCCCACCCTACAACTCAATCTTCAAGCAGCCAGCGGCAACGGTGCTTGGAACCGTCCGAGCGCGGCACCCGTGACGGTGATGTCTTCGTCCAGCGCATCCCATCGCAGTGCAGCCCCTCCAAGGCGCAACGTGACTTGGGCTAATTGTTCGTCTGTGGCCCGAGCCAACCGATGAAATCTTGCGAATATCATGCCCCGGTTTCTAGCCAGCCGTAGGGTGGGCAAAGCGCAGCGTGCCCACCAACTTCAATCCGTTCCAACCAAGCAGTCCGTGGGCACGCTGCGCTTTGCCCACCCTACAACTACCTTCGTCAGAATAGAAGTGAAAACGCAATCCCAAAACCCGCAGGACGGTCGGCATGCTTGACGGTATAGGCGATGTAGCTTGCCAGGCCATCGCCCCGGAAAATGCGCCATTGCCCGTTCCCGCCAAGCGGCCCTTGCATGACGCAGAAAACCCCACCACTCTTGCAAGCGGCGGGGTTTTTAGCTTCAACCTTAACTGACTTGCGTCAGCGTCAGATTAGAAAGCGTGGCGAATGCCCGCGTACAACTGGCTGGCGTCCTGACCAATAGCGTTGGCAGGTGTACCGCCCAGAGCAGCCTGGGTAAACAGTCCATAACCAGCAGCAGCCTTGTTGTCCACCTTGGCGTATGACACACCCAGCGCCGTGCGCTTGGACAAGGCATAGTTGTAGCCGACGGAGATCAGGCTAGCGCCGGTATTGGCAGTGGTCACACCGTTCGTCTCGAGATCATTCGCTCTGGTGTACGAGACCATGATCATGCCTGGGCCCATGTGCACATTCACAGGGATGGACCATGCCGTGCGACGACGTTCTTGAGTAGCGCCACCGATCGTGCCGCTGGTGATTGCCGAGTCGTTATAGGTCAGGCCAACCGAGACCATGCCAAAGGTGTAATCGCCAAACAGCGTGTAAGAACGCTGATCGCCAAGGGCTGCGCCAACGCGGCGGTCTTCCGTGTCGGCGTCCCACGCGGAGAAGCCGGCACTGAGCGGGCCTTGGCTGTAGTTCAGTTGAGCGTGCATGGCGCGGCCTTTGCCTGCGTCACCCACGCCTGCGCCCACGATAGCAGGAGCAGGAGGAACAGCAGCAACAGCAGCAGTACCTTCGTTACCGAAGGGGTTGGTGCTGTAGTTCAACTGGCCCGTGAAGCCGGCCATGGCCGGCGATGTGTAACGGATGATGTTGTTCGAACGGCTGGCGTTGGCAATTGTATTGGAACCAGGGCCAAACTCCCGGCCATTGACATAAGCGAGCAGTCCGAGGCTGGAACTCTGCAGTGAGGTAGCGTGTCCGCCATGCTTGTCAGCGCCCATGCCGTAGTGGGTGTCGAGCTTGCCCAATTGGACCGAGCCGAAGCCGCCGCTCAGGCCAATCCAGGTATTGCCGCCAGCCTGTGTAGCAGCGGGGGATTCGTCAGTACGGAAACGGGTGTCGATCTGGAAGTTGGCTTTCAGGCCGCCGCCGAGGTCTTCAGAACCTCTGATGTGGAATTGCGAAGAGCCATCCAGAAGGGACAGGCCACTGCCATTGACGGCCGGAGCGGCACCGCCGGAATACTTGGTTTGGGCCACGCCGGTTTTGATGACGCCGGAGATGGTCACGGTGGACTGCGCGAACGCTGCGGTAGCAGCCAGGGCGGCCAATGCGACGAGGGTTTTTTTCATTTCAGAATTCTCCAAAGGTTAAACAGAGGGCGCCGGATTGAACTATCTCAGGCCCCGGGCCAACCTCCTTGTTCAGGAAGTTGGGTCTATTGAACCAGAGGCCGGGGGGCTTGGCAAAGAAAACAAGATTAAAAAAGTGCCAGGCCGGGCCTTTCGTTGCAGGCTTGCAACAGCTTGGCGCCGGCAATCGCCTGCGCGGGCGTGGCATCGGCCAGAGGCCGCGCTTGATCAAGGGCGCTTTGCGGTGGCTTTCGCAAGTTCGCAGACCCTCTCTGCTATGCGTGCCAGGGCGGATTGGTACACGGCGCTGTCTGCACGCTTATCGACCGCCATCACCATCACCATGAGGATGTCATCCTGAACACCATAAACCAAGCGATAGCCTTGCTTCCTGAGTTTGATTTTGTAGTGACCGGCCAGGGCACCATGCAACTCACCACCGGGCACGTGCGGGTTATCCAGGCGCTTTTTCAGAAGTTTTCTCAGTGTTTCTTTGACCGACCCATCCAGCGCCTGCCATTCGGCCCAGGCGCTTGGTATGAACTGAAGTCGGTACTTATGCTTGCGAACAAGCTCAGATGGCATCGATGTCAAGCTCAATGGCGCGTGAGCGCTCGCCCATGCGCGACAGCACGGTGCGGTGCAAATCTTGATCTGCCAACTCTTCTAACAGGGCTTCAAAAAGGGCCGGCTCAACCATGTAGAAGGCGGCCTTGTTGTGGTTCAGGACCGCCACAGGCCGACTCTTGGCATCGCGCAACACCGCAGCCGGATTCCTTTTGAATTCAGACATGCTGATGGTGACATCGGAATAGATTGCTTCCATGAATTGGCTCCAATATAAGCGCTAATTATAGCGCCAATAGTTCGCAAAGCGGTCGTCAATGACACCGCCAGCGGGTAGCCATTTCACTGGTGAGCCCTGCTCCAGCGGTTCATGCCAGCCGTCACCCGCCGCCCGAAAGGCTTGCACCCCATCGGGAGACAAGCGAATAATGCGCTGCAAATGTCGCTCAAGGGTAGCAGGTGCAAGCCTTGTGCTGTTTTTATTTATGTATTGACATTTAATATTATTGTCAGCACAATGGTCCGATGTACAGCACGCGATTCCAACGCCCAGTCATCCTGACACGCCACGCCCTCAAACGCATGGCGGAGCGCATCATCTCTGAGTCTGAATTGTTGGCTGTGGTGGACACCGGCGACACCCGATTCAAAGATGAAACTCACCTGTGGGCGTTCAAGCACTTGGCGGGGCGCACAGACAATCTGATTTGCGCAGTTCTGGTGCTGGAAGACGCCGTTGCTGTCAAAACAGTGATGCACGATTTCACCCTGGAGGCCTGAGCCATGCGAACCACATACTACGACGAAGACGATATTTTGGTGATTCACCTGTCTGACAAGCCCATCACCCGCGAAGTCTCGCAAGACTGGAACACCCACATCAGCTACGCCGCTGACGGCACGACGGTCGAAATCGTGGTGATTGACGCTGCGGCCATTGGCGCATTTCCGCTAGAGGTGCTGCATGGACAAGCTGCGTGAGATCATCATGCTCACCCCAGAGGAAGACGCCGCCATCAATGCCTGCATTGCGGCCGACCCCGATACTTACGAAGTCAGCGACGAAGAGTTTGCCAAAAGCCGCAAACCCGGCCGTCCTGCCGCCACCGTGGTGCGCCCCATGGTGTCGATGCGCCTAGACCCCGATGTGTTGGCGCACCTGCGCGCCAGTGGCAAGGGTTGGCAGACCAAGGTCAATGCCTTGCTGCGGGAGGCTGTGAAGCATGGCCGGGTGTGAGCCCCTGCGTCATTAGTTTTCCCTGGCGTGAACCACTGCAAGGATTTCCATGATGCCCAATAAATCTACCTTGACCTCGTTGCGCCACTTAACCGGCAGCATGTTTTTTTCTTTTGGACTCAATGAGGGCGCGCGCTTCTGCCATAACCTGATCGTGAGAAATTAGCGGCCTCGTGCTGCTGCGCGAACGTTCAACCTTTGTTTTTAGCCATGCTGTGTAGCGGGCCTCTTTTTCATCGGTCTCGAACTCTGACACGAGAGGGGATAGAACTGCGACCATGATGAAATCTCCTTTTCAGTGCTCATTTTGCCGCAATTTTCAAGCCTGGCGTAGACTTGGCGATTCACCTGTCTGGCCGGGTGTGAGCCCCTTAACTTTGCTGAGGGCGTGGCAGTTTGTCGTGTTAGCGGGCAATGCCCAGGAACAGCGCCAGACAACGCCCGATTTCAAGCATCACCGCATCACTGGCGCAAGCAAACGCCTCGCCGAGCCGGTCTCGCTTGACGGTCATGGCCTTGTCAAGCGGGTCTTGGTTTGCCAAAATCGCCTGGCAGCGTGATGAACAAGTGGAGGCCTGAGCCATGCGAATCACGTACTGCATCTTACACAGGTGAATGTGTGCGCAGCCAGTCTTTTAACGCCGCATCAATACGGGTCTGCCAGCCGTCACCCGCCGCCCGAAAGGCTTGCACCACATCGGGAGACAAGCGGATGGTGGTGGACACCTTGGGCGCCACCTTCACAGTACCCGCAGGACGCCCGGCGCGACGCACCATGATTTGCTCTGGCGTTGTCACTCGCCCTTCGCCACGCGCAGTCTGGTCAATCGAGCGTAAAAGCGCGGCCTCAAATTCAGCCATTTCAGAGTCTACGGCAGGTTTAATTTTGCTCATCAAAATGCTCCTTCAATTTCAACAAAAACTCAGGACGCAAGTTATCAAACCTGGCCTTGGCATACACCAGCAACAAAACAACTTCCCCGCTGGCAAGTCGATTGAACCCAGATTGTCCATTGGGGTTTGGAGGGTAGGTGGATGCAGTGGCGAGGCAGTTTTGTCCTGACTGAGGCGTCCATAGCTTGGGCTATGGACAACGAAGAAGGGCAAAAATGGCCGCCAATGCGCCG
>JAKFXU010000461.1 GCA_021731215.1 Rhodoferax sp. | reverse complement strand
GAGTGCGGCCGCGCGCAAAGCCAAGCGCGCCACCGCAGTGGCGGTCAAGGCGCCGGCCGCACTCGATGCGCCGGGCCAGCTTCGCTTCGTTGCCTTGAAGGCCTGGCGCTCCGAGGTGGCCAAGGAACACAACCTGCCGGCCTACGTGATTTTTCACGATGCCACGCTGGCCGCGATTGCCGAGCGCGCGCCGCAGTCACTGGACGACCTGCAAGGCATCAGCGGCATGGGAGCGAAGAAGCTCGAAGCCTATGGGCAAGAGGTGTTGCGGGTGATGGTGAGTGCGTGACGAACGCGTGCAGCGTGGCCGACTGTTAACGTTATTTGACCCACAGTCGCACCGCATCCCAGGCGCGGCCGAGCACGCCGGCCTGCTCAACCGCCTCCAGCACCAGCAAAGGCACATTGACCAACGCCTGCTCGCCGTTGCTGACCTTCAGCGTTGCCAGCGGCTGGCCTTTGGCAAAGGGGGCCACCAGGGGTTCGGGGCGCAGCACCTGCGTGGTGAGCTTGCCCGCCGTGCCGGCCGGCACCGCGACCACAATCGCCTGCGGACTACCCAGCTTGACGGTTGCGCTCTTGCCTTTCCAGACCGCAGGTGACACGACCGGCTGGTTGGCGTCAAACAGTTTGACCGCTTCAAACGCGGTATAGCCCCAGTTCAGCAGCTTCTGGGACTCGTTGGCACGCGCGTTTTCACTGGCCGCGCCCAGCACGATCGACAGCAGGCGGCGGCTGCTGGCTGCGCCCGGTGAGCCAGCGGCGGCGCCGGGCGTGCCCAGACTGGCGAAGTCGCGCGTGGCCGTGGCGACGAGGCAGTAACCGGCCGCCTCGGTGTACCCGGTTTTCAAACCATCCACGGAAGGGTCGCGAAACAGCAGCAGGTTGCGGTTGCTGTCATTGGCTGCCGGTGTTCCCGGGTAGCGGTACTTCTTGATGGCGTAGAACGCTACGTAATCCGGAAAATCGCGCATCAGCCGGGTGGCCAGGATGCCGAGGTCGCGTGCCGTGGTGGTGTGGCCGGCCTCGGTCAGGCCCTCGGGATTCTTGTAGCTGGTGGACTTCATGCCGAGCGCCTTGGCCTGCTCATTCATGAGTTGCACGAAGCGCTCGGCCGTGCCGCCCACCCCTTCGGCCAGCGCCATGGTGGCATCGTTGCCGCTTTGCACGATCATGCCTTTGATCAGGTCTTCTACCGGCACCATCATCTTGGGGTCGATGAACATGCGCGAGCCCGGCATTTTCCAGGCGCGCTCGCTGACCGGCAGCGTCTGCTTGAGGTCTATCTTCTTGCTGCGCAAGGCATCAAACACCAGATAAGCCGTCATCAACTTGGTCAGCGAGGCCTGCTCCACCGGGACATCAATGTCCTTTTCGGCCAGCAGTTGATTCGCCGTGACATCAAATAACAAATAGGAGCGCGCGGCAATTTCGGGCGCTTGCGGCGTTTGGGCGGCAACCGAGAAACAGACAGCGGCGGCGATGATAACGAGCAGATTTTTCATAAGTAGGTGCGTGCGCCGCCCGGCTGGGCGACGGCAGGGGAAATAATTGATCAGCTATCAATAAATAGCAAATACCGCCTATTCGACGGGGATCGGAGCGTAAAAAAACTTAGCGCCCCAGGGTGGCGGGTAGGCGCAGGCGCTCCACCACCTGGCCGTTTTTCAGGTGCGACTCCACGATTTCGTCGATGTCATGGTGGTCCACATAGGTGTACCAGACCGCCTCTGGGTAAACCACCGCCACCGGTCCGGCGGCGCAGCGGTCCAGACAGCCCGCCTTGTTGACCCGAACCTGGCCCGGACCGGCCAAGCCCGCCTCCTTGACTTGGTTCTTGCAGCGGTCAAAGCCTGCTTGCGCCCGATGCTGGGCACAACATTCTTCGCCATTTTTGCGCTCATTGAGGCAAAAAAAGATATGCCGCTGGTAATAGGAATTCACCGGCCGGGCGTCCCGGCTGCCGTCTGTTTTGTCGTCGGGTTTTGTTTCAATCATGGGGGGATTCTAGTTTTTCGGCTCCCGGCCCCCAACCTGAGTTAGCACATACACCAACGCCGCATAAGGCCACAGCCAGCCCAGCCACTGCGCCACGCCGTGGAAGCGAATAAAGCGGCCCTGCTCCCAGGTGGACAGGGTTTGCGCAAAATAGGGGCTGGTGGGCGCCTGATTGAGCAGGCTGAGGTAAATACCCAGCGCCAGCAGCACCAAGGCGGCACTGGCACGGCGCGGCACCCCCAGCAGCAAAACCACCAGCACCAGCGCCGTGACCAAGCCGGCCTTGACCGGCAAACTGAACCAGGCCCAGGCGTGCTGCGGACCGTAACTCAACGCGGCCGACAGCGCAGTCGCCGCCATGCCGAGGGCGAAGATCACCAGCAAAAACAGGGCCCGTCGCCCGACCGAGCGGATGATGCAATAACCGAGCAGGCAGGGGATTAGCAGGCCCAGCATGACGCAAACCAGCTCCACGCCCGGCACCAGGGGCTGCAGTTCAATCTCCCGCACCGGCAGCCAATTGAGAAAAGGCGTGTCCTGCAACACATCGGCCAGGGTCGCCTCCAGCCGCTCCAGCACCTGCCCGAGTCCAAACGGCACCGCGGCCGGGAACAGCAAGGCCAGGGGCCACACCGCCAGCAATACCAGAGCGCCCCGCGCATCCGCCACAAACCAGCGCGCCCTGAAACGACTCCAGCGGTCAATCACCCCCAGTTTTTCCAGGGTCCAGGCCAGCACGGCGCCCAGCCACGCCCCCAACAGATTGAGGGCCAGATCCACATTGGAGGGGACGCGGGCCGGCAAATAACTCTGCAGCGACTCCAGCGCCAGCGATAGGACACCGGCCGCCAGCGTCGCCAGCCCGAGTGCATAGTGCGCCCTGCCGCTGCGCAGCGCACTGAGCGCCAGCAAAAACCCGAGCGGCACATAGCCCAGCACATTGGCCACCACGTCAAAACCAGTCCAGTATTTGGGCAGGGGGCTGGCCAAAAAGACCCACGGCACGATGCCCTGGTAGCGCCATTCAGAGAAGGGATAAAGACTGGCGTAAACAACCAGCGCGACGTAAATCAGCGCCAGGGGCCAGGCCGAAGTCTTGTGCATCTGCACCGGCCCGGTCTCAGAACGGCTTGAGCACCACCAGCAGTACCGCCGCCAGCAGCAGCAGCACCGGGGCCTCGTTGTACCAGCGATACCAGACGTGGCTGTGCGCATTGCGATTGGCCACAAACTTGGCCAGCACCACGCCACAACTGAAGTGGTATGCCAGCGCCAACACAACGACCAGCAGCTTGGCGTGCATCCAGCCGTTGCCGGGTCCCCAGCCAATGCCATAGCCAGCCCAAAGCCAGACGCCCAGAGCGACCGCCGGCACCGCAATGACGGTAGAAAAGCGCAGCAACTTGCGCGCCATCAACAACAGCCGCTCACGCTCGGCCACCGACTCAATCGGCACCATGGCCAAATTGACAAAAATGCGCGGCAAGTAAAACAGGCCGGCAAACCAGCTGGCGACGAAAACAATGTGGAGTGATTTAATCCAAAGCATGCGGGCAGTTTAGCCGCACCAAAAAAAAACCCCAGCACGAGGGCTGGGGTGGTAAGCCTATTTGCTGTCACACATCAAGGCCCCGCTCAGGGAGGAAAAGCGGGAGGCAGCGAACTGCCCACGCGTAATTTAGCAAACTTGACGTGCCCTTACAAGCCATTGGGTTAAATATTTTTTCGCCCGCATGCCAAACCGGCTGCACCCATTACCCTAGATTCCTCAGTTGGACGCGCCCGAGTGGGCCGCTGGCGGCGTGTCCGGGTAGGCGCGACAACGCAGCAGGCTACTGCCTGCCAGGCGGAGCAACGACCCCGGGCGCGTTGTCAGTGGCTCAATCGGGTGGGTAGCGCTATGACCCAAAAGGTGAACTGTCTCGAAGCCAAAAAAGTCAATGGTCATAAGAACTTGTTGATGAAACCAAGCGGTCAACTGAGGAATCTAGGGTTACACTTTTCCTCATGACACAGCACGCCCCCTACCCCCTGGGTCGCCCGCGCCGCCTGCGCCGCGACGCGTTTACCCGCAACCTGGTGCGCGAACATGCGCTCTCCCCCCACGACCTGATCTACCCGGTTTTTGTTGTTGACGGAAAACAACAGCGCCAGACTATTTTGTCCATGCCGGGGGTGGAGCGCCTGAGTCTTGACCTGCTGTTGCCGGTGGCCGAGGAGTGCGTCCGGCTTGGCATTCCGGTGCTGGCCCTGTTTCCGGTGATCGACCCCGCATTGAAAACCCCGGACGGGCGCGAAGCCCTCAATCCGGATGGTCTGGTGCCGCGCGTGGTGCGGGCGCTGAAGCAAGAATTCCCCGATTTGGGCGTCATGACCGACGTGGCGCTCGACCCTTTCACCAGTCATGGACAAGACGGCCTGCCCGACCCCCACCCGGCGGCGGACGGCTACATCATGAACGATGAAACCGTTGAGGTGCTGGTAAAGCAGGCACTTACACAGGCCGGCGCCGGCGCTGACATTGTGGCCCCCAGCGACATGATGGACGGCCGCATCGGCGCCATCCGCCAGGCGCTGGAGGCCAATCACTTCATCCACACCCGCATCATGGCCTACAGCGCCAAGTACGCCAGCGCGTTTTATGGCCCGTTTCGGGATGCCGTTGGGTCGGCCGCCAACCTGGGCAAGAGCAACAAGAAGGTGTACCAGATGGACCCGGGCAACTCCGATGAGGCGCTGCGCGAAGTGGCGATGGACATCGCCGAAGGCGCCGACATGGTGATGGTCAAGCCCGGCATGCCCTATCTCGACGTGGTGCGCCGCGTCAAAGACGAGTTCAAGGTGCCCACCTTTGCCTACCAGGTCAGCGGCGAGTACGCCATGCTCAAGGCCGCCGCCCTCAATGGCTGGCTTGATCACGACGCTGTCATGCTGGAAAGCCTGCTGGCGTTCAAACGCGCCGGCGCCGATGGGGTGCTGACCTATTTTGCGCTGGCGGCCGCCCGTCTGCTGCAAAAACAATAGCTGCTTGCGCGGCACTGACGTCGGCTAAGCCACCTTAATTTTCGTCCACTGATGCAAAAGGCACAGGCCATGCGAATTTTCACCCTCAGCGGCACCAGCGTCGCAGAGATCGATGGCCTCGACCCTTTGACCGAGCTGCGTCTGCCGCAGCAAGGCTACCTCTGGATCGCCTGCGCGCGCCCGGAATTCGAGCTGATGCAGGCGCAGATCCAGGCCGCGCTGCAAGCGCTGTGTGGCATGCAACTGGTGGACCTGCATATTTCCGACCTGCTGAACAAGCAACTGCCCTCACGCTACGACTACACCTCGCAGTACGACGTGCTGGTGTTCCGCCGCCTGGCCAGCGGCAGCGCCGAGACCGACCTGGCGCAACCCGGACTGCCCCTGACTCGTTTGCCAAAGCGCCGGGGCCCGCCCATTCTGCGGCGCATCGACACCAGTCCGGTCGGGTTTGCCGTGTTCGATCGCGTCCTGCTGACGGTGCATCCGGCCGATTGCGCGGTGCGCGAAGCCTACGCCGCCAAGTTATTGACTTCGGTGTCGGCGGAACCACACGCCACCGGAACGCGCCTGCCCAGCAGTCCGGCCGACCTGATGCTGCGCCTGGTCAACCACATGGTGGACGGCTACCTGGAACTGCGGCGCGAACTGACCCACCAGCTCGACCACTGGCAATCTGAATTGCTGAACCCCCGGACACGCTTCAACAACTGGGGCGCCCTGCTCGACGCCCGGCTGTCGTTGCACCAGTTGGACGAGATCTGTGAAGACCAGCGTTCTGCTGTGCAGGACTGGATCGAGGCGATCAAGACCTGGCCCGAGGCCGATACCCCGGCGAGTCAGCGCGAGCGCGATCTGCTGCAAGTGCGCAGCCGCGACGTGCTGGAGCACATCGAGCGCGTGGTACACCATGTGCGCCGGCTGGAGCAAAGCGCCGAGACCACGGTGCAAATGCACTTCAACGCCCAGAGCCACCGCACCAACGAGGTGATGCGCACGCTGACGGTGCTGACCGCCATTTTTCTGCCCCTGAATCTGATCGCCGGCATTTTCGGCATGAACTTTGAATTCATTCCCCTGCTGCACCGCGCCAATGGCTTCTGGCTGGCCCTGGTCTTCATGGCTTTGACGGCGGTGGGGTCGTTGGTGTTTTTCTGGCGCAAACGCTATCTGGAACGTTCCGCGCGCTGATTCGTTTTTAACGCGGCGTCAAACCCAGGGCGGCGCCAATTGCTCGGTGGCCAATGCCCGCTGCACGGCAGGACGCGCCAATACCCGTTGCAGATACGGTCCCAAATGCGGCCGGCTGCGGGCTGGCGCCGACGTAAAGCCGCGCGTCCAGCGGCACAACATCATGGCAAACGGATCCAGGGCGGAATAGTCCTCACCCAAGAGCCACGGACCGCCATGGCGAGCCAACTCGCCGTCCGTGAGCACCGGGATCAGCCCGTTGGGGTTGAGCTTGAGGTAGGCCGGGGTCTTGTGCGCGTTGGCCAGGCGGTCCACCAAAACCAGTTCGAACGGCGCGCCGATCTCCTGCAGCAGGATGTGCGGCGTCATGGAAGCTGTGCCGGGGTAATAGTGAAGTTGCATCATCAAGAAAATTCCAGGTTAGAGGTCCGTGAGCCGGTGCCAACGGCCTATTGCGGCGCGAGCGCCTTCAAGCCAAACAGTGCGGCGCCATTTTCCCATGCCATCTGGTGCGCCACGTTGGCCGGCAAATCGCCCAGCCAGCGGCGATAGCCCTGCATCAGTTCATCGTACTGCAACCAGCGCTGGTTGACCCAGGTGTCCGAGCCCAGCAGGAAGCGGGTCGGGTACTTCAGCATCAGCCCACGCCCGGCGGAACACAGTTTGCTGCCGTCACAGGCCAGCCCTTTTTCTTCGGCCAGGGCCATCAGTTTTTAGCTACCGGGCCATTGGCATTGACACTGTCAATTGGGACGCGAATTGGCGACCACAGCCATGACCCGATTGCGCTGCAGGCGCGCCAGCACATCGCTGACCGGATGCGGTCCGCTCTGGCCTGGTAAGCGGGAAACGTGAAGCCGTCGGCTGCGGTCAATTCAATGAAATCAGCCATGAGCCGATCCTGGCTCCAGAAAATTTCGCCAGCAAGACCGCAACTGGGCGAACCAAAGACGCCCGCTTTGATCGCGGCCTTGGTGTTGGCCAAGGTAAGTCCAGGGGCTTTGGGCGGCCAGGTAGCAATCCATGGTTTTGCTCAATTCGTCTCCTTCTTGGTATTTTCCAAGTTGTTGCGGCTACCATGGCCGCGCTTGCGCATCAGTTTTTACGCCGAATTACCTTACCCTGCAGGAACTGCCATGAACCCAACCCTTCTGATCACCGGCGGCTCGCGCGGCATTGGCGCCGCCACCGCCCTGCTGGCCGCGCAACGCGGTTATGCCGTGGCCGTCAACTACAACGCCAACGCCCTGGCGGCCGATGAGGTGGTGCGCCAAATCCGCGCCAGCGGCGGCACCGCCATCGCGCTACAGGCCGACGTGGCCGATGAAGCGCAGGTGCTGGCGATGTTCGAGCAAATCGATGCCAAGCTCGGACGCCTGAGCGCGCTGGTCAACAACGCCGGCGTGGTGGACGTGGCGGCGCGCGTCGATGAAATGAGCGTGGCACGCCTGCGCCGCATGTTCGACATCAACCTGGTCGGCAGCTTTGTCTGCGCGCGCGAGGCGGTCAAACGCATGAGCACGCGCCACGGCGGCGGTGGCGGCGCCATTGTCAACGTCTCCAGCATTGCAGCCAAGCTGGGCGGCGCGGGCCAGTATGTGGACTACGCTGCCAGCAAGGGCGCCATCGACACTTTCACCGTCGGCCTGGCCAAGGAGGTGGCGCTGGAAGGCATTCGCGTCAACGCCGTGCGCCCCGGCATCATTGAGACCGACATTCATGCCTCGGGCGGCCAGCCTGATCGCGCGCGCCAGATGGCCCCGCTGGTACCGATTGCGCGCGCCGGCAGCGCGCAGGAGGTGGCGCAGGCCATTGTCTGGCTGCTATCGGATGATTCCAGCTACACCACGGGGACGCTGCTGGATGTGGCGGGCGGGCGGTAGACCCTCATTTGACGAACAAACCACGAAAGAATTGCCATGGACTTCAAACCCCTGGTCACACTGCTGGCCATCGTCAACCCGCTGGCGATCGTGCCGTTTTTCATCCACTACACGCAGGACTTCAGCAGCGCGCAGCGCCGGCGCACCATTCTGATCTCCTCGTTCAGCGCCTTTGTCGTGATTGCCATCAGTGCCCTGATGGGTCTGCACATTCTGGAGTTTTTTGGCATCTCGCTGGCCAGTTTTCAGGTCGGTGGCGGCATGCTGCTGCTGACCTCGGCGCTGGCCATGCTTAACGCGCAACCGGCCGAGGCCAAATCGAACGAGGAAGAAATGCACGACGCCGCCGCCCGCGCCAGCATTGCCGTGGTGCCGCTCACCATCCCCCTGCTAACTGGCCCGGCCACCATGTCGACCGTGGTGATTTATGCCGAGAAGGCCAAGACCTTCTGGCAGTTGGGCACGCTGGTGGGCTACGGCGTGGTCATCGCCCTGGCCACCGCCCTGTGCTTTTCACTGGCGCAGCCGATTGCGCGCGGCCTGGGGAAAACCGGCATCAACGTCATGACGCGCCTGATGGGCCTGATTCTGGCCGCGCTGGCGGTCGAGGTGATGTCGGACGGGCTGGTGAAGCTGTTTCCGATTCTGGGGAAGTAGACCAGGTCACCCCTCCATCCCCCGCTTCAAGCGCCACTGCTTGACCAGCGCGTAGATCGCCGGAATCACGGCCAGCGTCAGCACCGTGCTGGAGATCATGCCGCCCACCATCGGCGCGGCGATGCGGCTCATCACTTCGGAGCCGGTGCCTGTCCCCCACATGATGGGCAGCAGGCCGGCCATGATCGCCAGCACCGTCATCATCTTGGGCCGCACGCGCTCGACTGCGCCTTCCATCACCGCCGCGTACAGGTCGGCGGCGTTCGGCGTGGCGCCAGACGCGCGGCACCTGGTTTTGACGTCCTCCCAGGCGTGATCAAGGTAGATCAGCATCACCACGCCGGTTGACGCGGCGACGCCGGCCAGCGCGATGAAGCCGACCGCCACCGCGACCGACAGGTTGT
>JAKFXU010000460.1 GCA_021731215.1 Rhodoferax sp. | reverse complement strand
GTTCGGGTGAGTACTACATCAGTATCGATACTGACAAGTGCATCAACTGCGCCGCCGAGCGGGCCTGCCTCACGGCCTGTCCGAAACAGATGTTCGAGATCATCACGGACGACTACGACGATGAGGTGGCCTGGGTCAAGAAGCCCAACTGCCGCACGCTCGCCTACGACTGCTCGCAATGCAAGCCCGCCGCAGGCTATGCCAGCCTGCCCTGCGTGCTGGCCTGCACGCCGGGCGCGATCAAGCATTCCTGGTAGCGGAGGTCGCATGTCAACAAGTCAGGTGTTTATCCCGATCGCGCAGGCGGCCGTCGCTGCTTCAGCCTGTTCGACCGGCGCGGCCACGCTGGTGAGCGGGTCCTGTTCGGCCGCCTCATCGTGCTCATCCGGCAGTTCATGCGCTTCCGGCGGCGCGGCGGCTGCGGCTGGCAACGATCCGTCCGCCAAGCTGGCGCAGCAGGGCTGGATTCTGCGCACCACCATCGGCGAGCCCCGTCTGTCGGAAGTGGTCGAGAACTATCGGGCCATGGGCTACGAGGTCCACGTCGAGCACTTCGGCACGATCCGCTCGGATGCAGCAGGCGGCGCGGAGGGCGAATCCTGCACCACCTGCTTTGACGCGGCCGACCGAGCCAATGCCAGTCAGGCCTGGGGTTCGGTCTATGTCCGTCCGGGCCAAGCCCCCGGGCGCAACGAAGAAGAATTGTTTTAGTTCCACAACGTCAGGGCTGATCCCAGGGGATCGGCCAGTATTCATGGAGAAAGAAAATGGCAAACCAAGAACGCATCATGCGCGTGCTCCGGCAGGATGATCTGGATGACATCGTCAGCATCGACGAAGCCGCAAGCAAGCAGCCCCGGCGCGAGTATTACGAGCGCAAGATTGCCAGCATCCTGAACAAGAAAACCGAGGTCAACTGTTCACTCGTCTGCGAAGTCGACGGCAAGGTGGTCGGGTTCGTGATGGGCTATGTATTTTTCGGCGAATTTGGCATCGCCGACGGCACGGCGACGATTGATGCCTTGGGCGTGCATCCTGACTTCCGCAAGTTCGGCGTTGCCAGCGAAATGCTGGACCAGTTCATGATGAACATGAAGGCGGCCGGCGTCAAAAAGATCTACACGCTGGTGAACTGGGATGACTTTGCGCTGGAGAAATTCTTCTCGCGCCAGAAATTCGTTCCGTCCAGGCGGATCAATCTCGAGCGCGAACTGCCCTGAGCCCTTGCCCCTGCCTGGAGCCGCCATGTGGATCGACACCCATTGCCATACGAAATATTCGTACGACAACTGGCTGGAGCCGGTCAATCTGATTCGACGCGCCAAATTGCTCGGAATCGACGCCGTGTGCATCACAGAACATTACTCCTATGAAGCCTCCGAGCCGGTCGAACGGGTGGGCCGGGACGAGGGCCTGCTGGTATTGCGCGGCGTGGAGATCTCCACCGACCGCGGGCACTTGCTGGCCTATGGCGTGCAGGACGATGGCTGGAACGCCTGGGGACGCGACAACTACCTGCCCTTGGAAGATGTGATCGAGCGCATCAATTCGCTCGGGGGAATCTGTGTCCCGGCGCATCCATTTCGCGCGGTCGGCCTGGCCAGTTTGCTGGGCGGAATACACGATCTGCAGGGCATTGCCGGGGTCGAGTCGCACAACGGCAACAACTGCGAAGGCGACAACGAGCTGGCGCTGCAGGCGGCCCTGCAGCGGGGCCTGCCCACCCTGGGCGGCAGTGACTGCCACAAGACCGCCGCCGTCGGACGGTGTGCCACGGAATTTTCGAAGCCCATCACCTGCATGGCGGATTTCATCGCAGCGGTACGGGGCGGGGGCTGCCGCGGTGCCTATTTTCCGGGTTACACCAGCGCGCGGGAACCGCACGCGTTTGGAAATTGAGCAGGAGACCAGAGCGATGCAAGCGCAACAGACCTCAGTAATCAAGTGGTGGAAGGCCAGCCGGGCCACGGATGCGGCTGAGTTCGGCGCGCCGATCCAACTGACGATTGACGGCAAGGTCATCGAGGCGCCGCTCGGTGCGTCGGTGCTCAACGCGGCATCGGTGGCCGGCATCTACATTCCGGCCTTGTGCGCCCACCCCGATCTGCCGCCGGCCCAGCAGCGCGGCTGCGCGGACAAGGGCGATGGCGGCTGCAATCTGTGCCTGATCGAGATTGCCGGCGTGCCGGGGCCGAGCAAGGCCTGCTCGACCGCGGTCACCGCCGGCCTGGTGGTACGCACCAACACGGCGCCGCTCCAGACCGCCCGCCAGGGTCAGCTGGCGAAAATCCTGGGGGCCCACCCCCACGTCTGCCTGGTCTGTCCGCAGCGCGACGGCTGCTCGCGCACCCAATGCTCCTACGGCAATCCACCCGAGACCCGCTGCTGCTCGATATTTTCGAGCTGCGAACTGCGCAAGGTCTCTGACTACATCGGCATCCCGAACAGCACGCCCCCATACAAGCCGGTGCAGTTGCCGGTGATCAAGAACGAACCCTTCTTCGACCGTGATTACAAGCTGTGCATTGATTGCCGCCGTTGCCTGGTCGCCTGCAACGACGTGCGTGGTGTCGGCTGCCTTGAAGTCAAGGAAGTCGAGACACCGCAGGGCATCCGGCGCTACGTCGGGACCATTGCTGCCACGCTGATCGAGTCGGGCTGCACTTTCTGCCAGGCCTGCGTCACCGTCTGTCCGACCGGCGCGCTGCTTGATCGCACGCTCGATCCGGCGCGCCGCGAGGAATCGATGGTGCCGTGCAAGGCCGCGTGTCCGGCCGGCATCGACGTGCCGCGTTATGTGCAACTGGCGGCCGAAGGAAAATACGGCGAAGCGCTTGCCGTGGTGCGCGAAAAACTTCCTTTCCCCGGCATTCTCGGGCGCGCCTGCTTCGCCATGTGCGAGACCGCCTGTCGCCGCGGCCAGCTTGACGATCCGCTGTCGATCCGCAGCCTCAAGCGCATTGCCGCCGACCAGGACACCGGACTGTGGCGCCAGTACGCCAAGCAACTACCCTCCACCGGCAAAAAAGCGGCCGTCATCGGCGCCGGCCCGGCCGGCCTGACCGTCGCCTACTATCTGGCCAAGCAGGGCCATGGCGTGACGGTTTTCGACGCCGAAGCGGCGGCCGGCGGCATGGCGCGCTACGGCATTCCGTCGTACCGCGTGCCGGGTCAGGTGATCGACGACGAAGTCGCCGAGGTCGAGCAGCTTGGCGTCGAATTCCGCTATGGCAGCAAGATCGACCAGCTCGATCCGCTGTTCGCTGCAGGCTTTGAAGCCGTCTTCATCGGCATCGGCTGCCAGGGCGGCGACCCGCTCGGCATCCCCGGCGACGATCTGGCGGGTGTCGTTGACAGCCCGAGCTATCTGCGCGCCGCGACCATGGGCCTGGTCAACACGCCCGACGGCATCCAGACCGGCCAACGCGTGGCGGTGATCGGCGGCGGCAATGTGGCGACCGACAACGCCCGCACTTCGCGCCGCTTCGGCGCCGAGGTGGACCTGGTCTATCGCCGCACGCGCGAGGAAATGCCGGCGCGCCTCGATGAATTCGAAGGCTGTGTCGAGGAGGGCGTCAATATCCGCTACCTGCTGGCGCCGAAGAAGATCGAGGCGGGCCACAAGGGCTCGCGTCTGACCATTACCTACGCAAAAATGGCGCTCGGCGAGCCTGATGCATCGAAACGCCGGCGCCCGGTCGATACCGGGGAAGAGGTGTGCGAAGGCGTCGATCTGGTGATCGCCGCGGTCGGCCAGTATCCGGACCGCTTCGCCGGCTTTGGTGTCAACACTGACCAGAAAGGCCGCATCACGGTGCGCGAGGACTCGCTGCTCTCCAGCCGTCCCGGCGTCTATGCCGGCGGCGATTGCGTGCTGGGTCCATCCACCTTGATCGAATCGGTCGCACACGGGCGCATCGCCGCGATGGCAATGGACAAGCAGCTCGGCGGCGATGGCGACATTTCCGAAACCTTGCTGCGCGACGGCTGGGAGACCGCGCCCTGGATCGGCCGCGACGAGCGCTTCAACAGGCGCCGCAAGTTCCATCCGATCATGCTGGCGCCAGAACAACGGGCCGGCTGGGATGAGGTCGAAACCGGCTTCGACGACGCCACGGCGCGCGCCGAAGCAGCGCGCTGCTTCAAGTGCAATCTGGCACCGCAGATTTCCGCTTCGGTCCTGCCGCCGGAAACCTGGCTGGAATTTTCAGCTGCCGTGGTCGCTGCAGTCTCAATCGAGGCCGGCGTGTTCCAGTTGCTCGACGCCGACAAGAACGTGCTGGTGATCAAGGGCGTCGAGAACCTGCGCGCCGGGCTGCTCGAACAACTCGAGCGCGACGGCGGCGCCAGGTATTTCGTGTTCGAAGAAGCGGCGATGTACACCTCGCGCGAATCCCAGATGATCCAGGCCTACCTGCAGCAGTACGGCAAGATGCCGGCAGGCGGCAGTTCCGATGATGACGAGCTGTTCTGAGGCCAAGGTGCATCAGAGCGAAGTTTGTGCTTTTCAACTGCAGCTTAAGAGCGAATACCAAAGAGAGAAGGAACCATGGTCGCATTGCCACAATTTCAGTTTATTCAGTACGGCGTCGTCGACGGCTTGGCGACGCTTGCCATCAATCGCCCGCCGTTCAATGTGCTCGACATTCCGACCATGGCAGAGCTCAATGACGCGCTCGACGCGTGCCGGGAAGATGGGTCGGTCAAGCTGCTGGTCATCACCGGGGTCGGCGAAAAGGCTTTTTCCGCCGGGGTCGAGGTGGCCGATCACACGCCGGACAAGGTCGACCACATGATCGAAGTGTTCCACGGCATCTTTCGCCGGCTGCAAAAAATACCCGCGCCGACGATTGCCGTGGTCAATGGGGCGGCCCTGGGCGGCGGCATGGAACTGGCCATCGGCTGCGACATGATGGTGGCGCTTGCCGGTGCCAAGTTCGGTCAGCCCGAGATCAAGCTGGCAGTGTTTGCGCCGGTGGCCGCGGTGCTGCTGCCCCGGCTGGTGGCCCCGGCCCGCGCCATGGAAATCCTGCTGGGCGGCGAGAATTTCACGGCGGAGGAGGGCAAGGCGATGGGGCTGGTCAATCGCGTCTTCCCGCGCGAAAGTTTTGGCGCCGACGTGCAGGCTTTCCTGGCGCCCTTTCTGAAGCTCTCGCGCGTCGCCTTGCTCAGCACCCGCCGGGCGATCCGCGAAGCAGCGGGCAAGCCCTTCAACGAGGCGCTGGACACGGCGGAGCGCATCTATCTCAAGGAACTGATGCTGACCGACGACGCCCAAGAGGGGCTGGCCGCCTTCCTCGAAAAGCGCAAGCCGGTCTGGCGCAATTCCTGATCCGGCCCTTCATTGGTACCTAAGGAAAAAAAGCATGATTCCTGAATTCATTGATACCTGGCAGATGTCCGAGCCGGGCAAGCTGGCCCGCACCCGCATCCCGATGCCGGCGCTGCAGGCCGGCGACGTGGTGGTCGAGATCAAGGGCTGTGGGGTGTGCCACACCGACCTGTCCTACTTCTACATGGGGGTGCCGACGGTGCAAAAACCACCCCTGTCCCTGGGGCACGAGATCAGCGGCGTGGTCATCGGCGGGCAAGCCGGCCTGATCGGCAAGGAAGTCATCATCCCGGCCGTGCTTCCCTGCGGCGAGTGCGATCTATGCCAGGGCGGGCGCGGCAATCGTTGTCTGGCGCAAAAAATGCCGGGCAACTCGATGGGCATTTACGGTGGCTTCTCCAGCCACATCGTGGTGCAGTCCAAGTTTCTCTGCCTGGTGGAGAACCGCAAGGACATTCCACTGGAACACCTGGCGGTGATCGCGGATGCGGTGACCACGCCCTATCAGGCCGCGGTCCGGGCGAAACTCGGCGCTGGCGACCTGGTGGTGGTGGTGGGCGCGGCGGGTGGCGTCGGCAGTTTCATGGTGCAGGTGGCCAAGGGCATGGGCGCCAGGCTGGTGGTCGGCATTGATGTCAACGCTGAAAAGCTGCAGAAGATGGAGAGTTTCGGGGCCGACGCCACGCTCAACCCGCGCGGCTTGAGCAGCAAGGAACTGAAGGAACAATTCAAGGCGATCGCCAAGGCGGCCGGCGTCTCAAGCAACACGGGCTGGAAGATTTTCGAGTGCACCGGCACCAAGTCGGGTCAGGAGAGCGCGCTCTCCTTGCTGTCCTTTGTCGGCATGCTGGTGGTGGTCGGTTATGGCACCGACGAGACCAGCTACATGCTGTCCAAACTGATGGCCTTCGACGCCGAGATCATTGGCACCTGGGGCTGCACGCCGGACAAATACCCGGCCGTGCTGGAGATGTGTCTGGACGGACGCATCCAGCTTGCCCCCTTTGTGGAAACCCGCCCCATGAGCCAGATTGAACAGGTCTTCGACCAAGCCCATCACGGCCAACTCAAGCGCCGCGTCATCCTGACCCCCGATTTCAACTGATCTCAATTCACTTCAACCGACAAGGAGAAACAATATGACACTCAACTGGCTGCGCCGCGACAACGAACTGAAAGACCACGCTCTGCTGGGCGAAGCGCATTTCGGCACCGAAGCCCCTTCGGTCCTCTATGAACGACGCCCGGTCACCGACCCGCAGGGCAACACCGTGGCGGGCTTGTTTACCGCCTGGATCATTCTCAACAATCCGGCCCAGTACAACTCCTACACCACGGAAATGGTGAAGGCGGTGATTGCCGGCTTCCAGCGCGCCTCCAGCGACCGCGCCGTGGTGGCCGTGGTCTTCACGGCGGTGGGCGACAAGGCCTTCTGCACCGGCGGCAACACCGCCGAGTACGCCGCCTACTACTCGAAACGACCCAATGAATACGGCGAGTACATGGATCTGTTCAACGCCATGGTCGATGGCATCCTCAACTGCAAGAAGCCGACCATCTGCCGCGTCAACGGCATGCGGGTGGCGGGCGGCCAGGAAATCGGCATGGCCACCGACCTGACGGTGACCTCGGACCTGGCCATCTTCGGTCAGGCCGGGCCCAAGCACGGCAGTGCGCCCGACGGCGGCTCGACCGATTTCCTGCCCTGGATGCTCAACATGGAAGACGCGATGTACAACTGCGTTTCCTGCGAGACCTGGAGCGCCTACAAGATGCGCGCCAAGAACCTGGTCACCAAGGTGGTGCCGGTGCTGAAGAAAGATGGCGAGTGGGTGCGCAATCCGCTGGTGCGCACCGATGCCTACGTCGATGACGGCGAGCTGGTGTATGGCGAGGCCGTGGCCGCCGATCAGGTCAAGGCGGCCAAGGAACTGATGGCGCAGTGCACGACCGACTTCAGCCGGCTCGATGCGGCGGTCAATGAACTGGTCTGGAAATTCACCAATCTCTTTCCGCATTGCCTGATCAAGTCGATTGACGGCATTCGCGGCAAGAAGAAGTTCTTCTGGGACCAGTTCAAGCTGGCCAACCGCCATTGGCTGGCGGCCAACATGAATCACGAGGCCTATCTCGGCTTCAACGCCTTCGATGCCAAAAAAGTCACCGGCAAAGATGTGATCGACTTCGTCAAATACCGGCAACTGGTGGCCCAAGGAGCCCTGTTCGACGACCAGTTCGCGCAGCAGGTGCTGGCGAAACCAAAAGCCTGACCCCACCCAACCCGGTAGTCTTTATGTCCAACATCAAAAACTGCATGACGGACGATCATCGCCATTGCGATGACCTTTTTGCCGAGGTCGAACAGGCGGTCGCGGCGCAGGCGTGGGAGCGCGCCAGCGCCGCTTTTGCCGGTTTCGCCGGCGCCATGCAGCAGCACTTTGCGGCCGAAGAAGAGCTGCTGTTTCCCGCCTTTGAAGCGCAAAGCGGCATGACCATGGGGCCGACCCAGGTGATGCGCGATGAACATATTCAGATGCGTGAACTGATGGCCGCGGCACAGGAGGCGTTAGCGGCGCAGGATGCCGACGACTACGCGGGCAACGCCGAGACCCTGCTCATCATGATGCAGCAGCACAATATGAAGGAAGAGAACGTGCTCTACCCCATGTGCGACGATCATCTGAGGTCTCAGGTCAACACCTTGCTGGCGCAGTTGCAGCACAAGCTGCAGTAGGCCATCGGAGTGGTCGTATGAACCAGACCAGGGTCGTCAAAACCATCGATGGGCGCGGGCTCGAGCCGCCGGAGCCGTTTGTGCTGACCATGGAGGCGCTGGCAGCGAGCGGCCCGGCCGAGGATGTGTTGCTGCTGTTGTCGCGTGAGCCCTATCCCCTTTATCAGGCGCTGGAGCGCAACGGCTATTCGCGCCGGACCAGTCATGCGAGCGACGGCACCGTCGAAATTCTGATCTGGCGAGGTGCGCGGTAATGCAGGCGCTGCTGTCGTTCGAGCAGGCGCCGCCGATCAGCGCGCCGCTGCGTTTCTTTCTGACGGCGCCGCTGTTTGTGATGCTGGCCGGCGTCTTGCTGCTGTACAGCGGGCCTGAACTGTTTGCCTCGCGCTGGACCCCCGCCGCGCTGGCGCTGACCCATCTGATCACGGTGGGTTTCATGCTGCAGGTGATGCTCGGCGCCATGCAGCAGTTGCTGCCGGTCGTGGTGGGCGCCAATTTTCGCCGGCCGCTGCAACTCGCCACGCTGGTGCACGCCGCCATCACGCCCGGCGCACTGCTCCTGGCGGCGGCTTTTCTGACTTATGAGCCCCTGCTGTTTGCCGGCGCAGCGGTATGTCTTGCGACCGGTGTGGTGATTTTTGTGGTCGCCGCGGCGTTCGCACTGCGGGGCATGGCAGCGACCAATCCGACGCTGCTTGGCTTCAAGCTGTCGCTCCTGGGCTTGAGCGTCACGGCCTTGTCGGGCGTCGGGCTGGCAGTTGCGCTGGGCCTGTCGCTTGAGCTGCCGCTGCTTCAACTGGCCGACCTCCATCTGGGCTGGGGCTTCATGGCGTGGGGCGCTACCCTGCTTGCCGCCGTCGCCTTCGTGGTGGTTCCCATGTTTCTGATCACACCCGAGTATCCGGCCTGGTTTGCGCGCCGCTTCACCGTCGCCGCGCTGGCGGCCGTCGCCCTGTGGAGCGTGGCCGATCTGGCCGGCTGGGAAAGGCCAGCGGCGCTGCTGGCGGCGCTGGTGCTGGCAGCCGCGGCCGTGTTCAGTGGGGTGACGTTGCGCATTCTGGGCCGCAGCAAACGCGCCAAACGGGAGGCCTCGCACCAGCTC
>JAKFXU010000459.1 GCA_021731215.1 Rhodoferax sp. | reverse complement strand
CGAACTACCAACACCTGCGATCCAAGCCGTGAAGCGGCACTCTCCACCTTCCAACACGCGCCCACAGGCTGAAGTGGCATGAATTTATGGATTCATTTGGCAATCAGCGTCTTTTTGTCTGGAAGCACCTGCCAAGTTGCAACGGCCCGAGAAACGCCAACTGTGAACAACAGAGCCAGCGAGCCTGACGCCGCCACATCAGTTTGAATCGCACCCTGACGGCCGACTGGAGAACAACGGATGCCTCCATCCACCTAGAATGCATGGGTTAAAAGCCCTTGCGGGGGTGCTGCCAGGGCAGCGATGCGATGGGCTTGACCGGTAGGCGGTTCGAGTTCATGGTTCGGGTATGACTCACCCAGATTTTTAAAGACTGCAAGCAGTACAGGGATGTTCATGCGTTCGCCTTCCTTATTTGACGCCGCGGGTCGTGATTTGCATGTCCAGGCGCGCCGTCACATTCGCAGCCTGATCGGCAAGACCCTGGCTTATTTTGTGCAGCATCAAGACCAGCACCTGAAACTGATACGTGAGCATTTGCTGGATTTGATGGATGCCCGGCCGCCGCAAGCCCAAGCCAAAAACCTGCGCTCGGCCTGGAGTTTGCTGGACAAACAGGCGCAAGTGTTCAATAGCGCCTTTCAAGCCGCCCTGCAGGCATCGATGGATGAAGAGCTGCGCCTGGTCTTGCCCGAGGCGGTAGGTTTGGACTTTCGCCCCGACCCCCTCATTGACGCACCGGATCACACTTCCCTGACCTTGATTGACGTATCCGAGGTGGAACGCATGCTGCTGGTGGACCGGGTCGCGCAACGGTTCACGACCCACTACGGCGCCAGTGTGAGCCTGCTGACCCAGCGTCTGGGGGTGTTGCTGGGACTCGACACGCTCACCCAGACCAGCAATCCATTTCGTCCTGACGTGTTTGTTCGCGCCTTTTTGCTGGCATGGGAAAAGAGCGGACTTGATGACGAAGCCACCGAGGACATGATGCAGGCGCTTGATCCGAAGCACAGCCTTGATCTGGCCCCTTTGTACGACGACTTGAACGCGACCTTGATGCGTGCGGGAATTGAGGCACAGGCCGTGCATCGCATCAGGAAATCAGAAGGCGGGGCTGCCTCGTCGCGCGCTGTGTCGGGTCCGGCGACGACCAACGCGCCGCTGGCAGGCGGCGACGAGACGCCCGCCAACCCAAAGTCCACCTTTGGCGCCCTGGAGCCGGACCGTGCCAATTCTGACTGGGGTGGCTTGGCACCCGCAGGACGCAGCATTGCCACGCATGCGCGGCAGTTTCTGCATCGACTCGGCTGGGGTTCGCCGTCCACTCATGAAGACGCGGGAGACGGGGGGCGGCCCGCTTATGCCGCAGCCGACCCCGAATTCATGGGTTACCTGGGTGACCTGCAAGCCAGTGCCGGTGCTTCTTCCCCTTCCCCGGATCTACAAGGGCAGGACCCGGGTAGCCGCAACATCTTGCGCCAGATGCTCGATCGGGACGAGGTCCGCCGGGCTCCCGAGCTCGATCGCGGCACCGTGGACGCGCTGGCCGAAGTGTTTGATTTTGTCTTTGCGGACCCAGCCATTCCCCTGCAAATGAAGTTCGTGATCGGGCGCTTGCAGATTCCGGTTCTCAAGGCGGCCATGATCGACCGCGACTTTTTCCTGTCCCCTGATCACCCGGCACGTCGGCTGGTTGATACGCTGGCCCTGGCGTCCATCGCGTGGGCGCCCGAGAAAGGCGAGGATGACCCGCTGTACCAGCGCGTAGAAAATACGGTCAAACGCGTGTTGGCCGAGTTTGAAGACGACCTTGACCTGTTCAGTGACTTGCTGGAGGAGTTCACGGAATTTCTGTTTAATACAGAACAGCAGGTGCAAGAGCTTATTGAACCAGCGGCGGATCAGGAACGCGCAGGCGAGTCATTGGAGCAGGCGCTGGCGCATGCCGATGAGGTCGTTCATGCCCGTATCAGCGCCCTGCCGCCAGAGTTGCCGCTGGCCCCTTTTCTGGTCCCGTTCCTGACGACCCAATGGCGCGAGGTGATGGCCAAGACATGGCTGAACGCACCAGCCGACCCGCAGCCGTGGGACAGCGCCCTGACCACCATGGACCAGTTGATCTGGTCGACCCAGCCGAAAACCAGAGCGCAGGAGGGCCATCAGTTGGTGGCCGTATTGCCCGACCTCGTGCGCAACCTCAATGCGGGGCTCGACGCCATCGAATGGACGGGCGAGGCACGGGACGTGTTCACCCGACGCCTGATATCGACCCATATGATGGCGATCCGGCTCAAGTAACCGGCGCCGGCGGACACGGCGTCGGCCGTCCTGGAAGAGAGTGCCGGCAAGGAGGCGATGAAAGAGCTGGACCAGCGCCGCGCCATCCAGCAGACCGGAGCCGTGGACGAGTTTGATGCACTGGCCCAAACTTTCACCCGCGGCCTGTGGTTTGATTTCATGCTCGACAAGACCACGCGGCACCGCTGCCGCTTGAGCTGGGTCAGTCCCATGCGCACGCGCATGCTGTTTACCAACCGGGACGGTTTTGATGCATTTGTGCGCTCCGAGCGGGAGGTGGCGGTGCTGTTGCGGCGCGGTCGGCTCAGCGTCATTGATCAGTTCCCCATCGTGTCGCGAGCCCTTGACCGGATCATGTCGGATGGGGAGCCCAGGCAGGCGGCATGATGCTGCTACGCTTTTTGGCGACCTGCCTCAATTTGTCGGTTCCGCCATGGAAGTCACGCAAGACCTGCTGAAGACTTGATTGCTGGCCTGGTCGCTGCACTTTACCCAACGCAATCTCAGGGAGAAAAATAATAGCGTATCGATCAGTCGGCAGACAGGCGACCCATCTGGCACTGCTCTTGGGCAGCACATTTTTCCCGGTGCTTGTGCCGGCGGCCGACACGGCTACGCTTGCCGCGCAGGCGTCGGCGGCCCTGGCGAGCGCGCTGATGCTGGCCACGCACTGGCAATCAGACCTCGATCCGGCCGTCTATCTGGTCAGCGAAAAGCTCGATGGTGTGCGCGCGTTCTGGGATGGCCAGGTACTGCGTTTTCGCAGCGGTCGGCTGATTGCGGCACCGGCTTGGTTCACGGCCGCTCTGCCCAGTACGCCGCTGGACGGCGAATTGTGGCTGGGGCGCGGCAGCTTTGATCGCCTCTCCGGCATCGTTCGCCGCAGTGTTCCGGTCGATGCCGAATGGCGCCAACTGCGCTACATGATTTTCGACCTGTCCGGTGCGCCCGGCCCGTTTGGCGAACGCGCAGCCCGCGTCTCCTCCTTGCTGGGTGCTGCCGGTGTGCCGTGGCTGCAAGCGCTGGAACAGGGGCGTGTGCCGGATCGCGCCGCGTTGCAACGCCAACTGCAGCATGTTGTCAGCCAGGGCGGTGAGGGGCTGATGCTGCATCGTGCCGCCGCCGCTGGGCGCCTTCGTCAGCTACCGCTACCGCGACCGCACACCAGCCGACCTGCCGCGTTTTGCCAGTTTTCTGCGGGTGCGGGAGGCGGAGTAGCGCAAGGCAGGCCATTTGCCGCTGGCGACCTTTGACAAGGCGCTGGCAAAACTCAATGGTGTGCAGAAGCTGTAGCAAGACAAGCCCTCAGGCAAAAACGCCCGTTGACCCACGAAGCGCATCCAGGTCCAAGTGTTTCATTTGCGATTGGCATGGGTGAAGTTCGCTACTTCTTGCTTGCCATCAGCGCCCGCTCAAGAATGATGCGGTCCATCCTGTCTTTTTCGCGTGAGCTCTGTTTCGTTTTCAGCAAGCCTTCCAAATTGACGGTTCTGAGAGGAACACCATCAAAGTCAACGGTCACGGCATAGGGCTGCAAAGACTCAAAACTTTCACCGCAGGCATTGAACATCAGATCAACCACGAAAGCGTCGGCGACCCGAATGGTGTCACCTTCAGGGAACCATGCCGGATCAATATCCTTGGCTACGCCATCGGGCAATAACAGAAGGGCTTGTTTGGCTTTCTGTCCTTGTTCCAGGGTGGGACGCAACACGATGTCAATGTCCACCGTACCCCGTTGGTAGCCAAGCGCGTAAAGTGCATAGCCGCCAATGAGCAGGTAGTCCACCCCATGCGCTTGCAGGGCGCCGAGCAGCAATTTAAGGTCAGCAACGCTGGCGGGACGAGCGGTGTCCTGTGGGCTATCGCTCATGGCGGTGCATTCCCCAATAGCGTCAAGTTCAGCGAAATCGCGACGACTATCGCTTCTTCGCTGGCACGGTTGGCAGCCTCATGGCTGGCAAAGCGGTAAACACCCTTGCGAACACCGCTTGATGCGACCCGCATCAAGGCCATACCGGTGGCTTGGTGTATGGCCGCTTGCCGCAGGCCCGCCGCGCTGGGCATCAGGCTGGGCAGGGCAATGTGAGTGTTTCCGACAACGCGCATAGGCTTGTTTCCGATTATTAAGCCAAGTATTGGTTCATTGTTATTGGGCAATCATAGAGCCGAATGATCGGCTCCATGAGGTCACAATGTTTTTGGCCTCAGGCAAAAACGCCCGCCGTGTCCTGCATCCGGCTTGACACTTCACCCAGGTGGTGCAGGCTGTCGCCAAACGTCATCTCCAGTTGGGTCAGCTTTTTGAAGTAATGACTCACGATGTACTCGTCGGTCACGCCAATGCCGCCGTGCAACTGCACCGCTTGCTGACCGACAAAGCGCATTGAATTACCCAACTGGTATTTGGCTCGGGCCAGCGCCGCGCGCCGCTCCGGCGCCGGGGCGTTGAGTTTGAGCGCGGCGTAGTAGCTCATGGAGCGGGCCAACTCCAACTGCATCTTCATGTCGGCGGCGCGGTGGCGCAGGGCCTGGAAACTGCTGATGACGACGCCAAACTGCTTGCGCGTGTTGAGGTACTCGGCAGTAATCGCCAGGGCCTTGTCCATCACCCCCACGGCCTCGGCGCAAGTAGCGGCAATGCCGATGTCCACCGCATGTTCCAGCGCCGTCAAGCCGTCCAGCGTGACCAGGGTGGCGCTCGCCTCTTGCAGGCTGAGTTCCGCCGCCCGGCTGCCATCCTGCGTGCCGTAGCCATGGGTGCTGACGCCGCTGGCCGCGCGTTCCACCAGGAACAGGGCGATTTGGCCATCGACCATGGCCGGTACGATAAAGGCGTCGGCTTGAGCGCCGGCCGGCACGATACTTTTAGCAGCAACAAGCGACCAGCCGGCGCTGGTCTGGCTCGCCGTGGCGGCGCAGCGATCGAGCCGGTAGCGGGCGGCGCGCTCCTGATAGGCCAGCACCACCAGCGCGGCACCGCTGGCTACCCTGGGCAACCAGTCTGACTTGACGGATGAAGGCGCGTAGCCGTTCAGCACGGCACCGGCGATCAGACTCTGCGCCAGCGGCTCCAGCACCAGGCCGCGACCTAGTTCTTCCATCGCCACCATGCCCTCGACCGGGCCCATGCCCATGCCGTCGTGGCTGTCGGGCACGTACAGGCCGCACAGGCCCAGCTCGGCCATCTCATTGAAGGCATCACGTGAAAAACCACCGGCCTTGACCGTCGCGCGGCGGCGCTCGAAGCTATAGCCCTTGTCGACCCATTTGCGCACCGCGTCGCGCAGTTGTTGCTGATCGTCTGTGAAATCGAAATTCATTTTTGTCACCTGCCTTCATCTGGATAGAAGCCCCTCCTGGAGGGGGCACGGGGGAGCTGTCCTGTCGCGTATGGCGCGGATCGTCGCGTGCATCAGCCGAGAACGGTCTGCGCCACGATATTGCGTTGCACTTCATTGCTGCCACCGTAAATCGTGGTCTTGCGCAGGTTGAAGTAAGTGGAGGCCAACGGCGCGCAGTAGGCCGCGCCACCGGGAAAGGCGGGGTCGCCCTGCCAGCCGGCTTCCATCGCCTCGTGAATCAGCGGCAGCGCGTACGGGCCGGCCGCCAGCATCATCAGTTCGCTGTAGCGCTGCTGGATTTCACTGCCGCGAATCTTCAAGAGACCCGCAATGTCGAGCGACTGCTTGCCTGATTTTTCGGCCGCCAGCACGCGCAGCACCATCATCTCCAGCGCCACCACGTCCACCTCCAGTTTGGCGATCTCGTCGCGGAAGCGCGTATCGGTGTAAACACCCTCCAGCTTGGCAATGCGCTTGAGGCGCTCCAGCTCGCGCTTGGCGCGGTTGACGTCGGCAATGTTGGTGCGCTCATGGCTGAGCAGGTGCTTGGCGTAGGTCCAGCCCTTGTTTTCCTCGCCAATCAGGTTTTCCGCCGGCACTTCGACGTTGTCAAAAAAGACTTCGTTGACTTCGGCCTCGCCGTCCAGCAGCACGATCGGGCGCACGCTCACGCCGGGCGACTTCATGTCGATCAGCAGGAAGCTGATGCCGGTCTGCGGCTTGCCCTCGGTACTGGTGCGCACCAGGCAAAAAATCCATTCGCCGTACTGGCCCAGCGTGGTCCAGGTTTTCTGGCCGTTGACCAGGTATTTGTTGCCCTGGCGCTCGGCCCGGCACTTGACCGAGGCCAGGTCGGAGCCAGCGCCCGGTTCGCTGTAACCCTGGCTCCACCACACCTCGCCACTGGCGATGCCGGGCAAAAAGCGCTGCTGCTGCTCGGCATTGCCAAACGCCATGATCACCGGCGCCACCATCACCGGGCCGAAGGGCAGCACGCGCGGCGCGCCGGCCAGGGCGCATTCTTCTTCAAACAAATGCTTCTGCACCGAGTTCCAGCCCGGGCCGCCAAATTGCCTGGGCCAGGCGTGGCCGAGCCAGCCCTTCTGGCCCAGAATCCTGGCCCAGCGCTGCATGTCGTCACGGCTCAAGCGCAGCGCGTTGTGCACCTTGTGTGAGATGTCTGCCGGCAGGTTTTCGCGCACCCAGGCGCGAATGTCTTCGCGAAACTGCTGCTCTTCAGGGGTAAAGGCCAAATCCATAACGGGGTCTCCAAATGATTCGCGTTTTTACGGCACGTGGGCACGCTGGCGCTTTGCCCACCCTACGGCTGCAATTTAGCACGCTCGTTCGTTTATGGCTGTCCAGGTGGCGACATGCCCAGCTCCCTGCACAGCTTTTGCACGGTTTCCCGCAGCTCGGCCAGTTCCGCTTCCAGCCGTTCGATGCGCGCCATGGCGTTGCCAGCGATGGAGCCCTCAACCGATCGAAACGCCTGCGCGGCGCCGGTCTGCGTCGCATCCACCGGGCCGCACAGCAGGTGCGCCCAGCGCTGCTCGCGTGAGCCCGGCGCGCGCGCCAGCTTGAGCACCAGCGGGCCGCCCTTTTCCGGCGAGCGCTCCTGCAACTCTTCCAGAAAGCCTTCGACCGAGGAGATGTCGGCAAACTTGTACCAGCGCTCGGTGTTCAGGCGCAGCTCGCCCGCGGTTTGCGGGCCGCGCAACATCAACAGCCCCAGCAATACGGCGGCTTGCTCGAACACGCCAACACCGCGTTGGAAGTTGTGCTCGTAGCGCGTGGTGCGCCCGCCGCTGCTCTCGCGCACCAGGCCGGCGGATTTCAGCTGGTCCAGCGCGCTCGCCACTTGCGCCTCGTCCAACTCCATCAGGGGGTCGCGGCTTGATTTCTGATTGCAGCCCAGCAGCAGGGAGTTGAGCGACAGCGGGTAGCTGTCCGGCACGGTACGCGCTTTCTCCATCAGGGTGCCGAGCACGCGGGCTTCAACGGGGCTGAGGATCGGGGCGGCCGGTGGCGTGGGGTTCGAAGGGGCGGTGGTCAGCGTCATAAAATTCAGTCAGGTATGAAAAACATTGTTATTTTGATCTCTGGCGGCGGCTCCAACATGGCCGCCATCGTGAATACTGCCCGGCGCGAGGCCTGGCATGACAAGTTGGGCGCACGCGTGGCGGTCGTCATCAGCAACCAGGCGCAGGCACAGGGCCTGGTTTTCGCGCGCGAGCAAGGCATTGCGACCGAGCTGCTGGAGCACAAGGCCTTTGCCACGCGTGAGGCCTTTGACGCGGCACTGTCCATGCTGATTGAGCGTTTTGATGCGCCAGGGCAGCCCGCGCTGGTGGTGCTGGCCGGCTTCATGCGCATTCTGACGCCGGGCTTTGTCAACCGTTACGCGGGGCGTTTGCTCAACATCCATCCCTCGTTGCTGCCGGCTTTTACTGGCTTGCAAACCCATCAGCGCGCGCTCGACGCGGGCTGCAAGGTGGCCGGTGCCACCGTGCACCAGGTCACCGCCGCGCTGGACCACGGTCCGATCCTGGCGCAGGCCGTGGTGCCGGTGCTGCCCGCTGACACCGCAGATACTTTGGCGGCGCGCGTGCTGACGCAGGAGCACCTCATCTACCCGCGGGCGATTGCCGGGTTGCTGCAAGCACGGTAGCTATTGGCGCCTACTCCACGGCGCCGGGGAGTGCCGCGCTGCGCACGCAATGAAGCTGTAGGGTGGGCAAAGCGCAGCGTGCCCACCCTACGGCTTGCACGATACGCAGGCCGATGCCCCCCTTCATTTGTTTGAGCAGAAGCTTGCTCAGTGTTTTTCCTCCTGATACTCGTCGTCGATGTTCACCTCCCAGATATTGCGCTTTGACGTCATGCCGTTGACGATGTTCTCAACCGCCAGCTTGGCCGTGAGCATGGAATGGTCCTGGTTGTTGTAGCGGTGCATGCCATTGCGGCCGATCGGGAATAGATTCTCGATCGTGTCAAGGTAATCCCTGACGAGCTTGAATTCGTCATAGGTGCCGAAATAGGCCGGGTAGGCCTTGGGCATGCGCACCACCACCCCGTCCACCACGTCGGGCGCATCGAGCAGGCCGATCTTGGCGAGCTCAAAGCCGCCAAAGCGGATCAGCTCGGCGTCCGCCATTTTCCACAAGTCGTCGTCTTCGTTGCAGAAATACTCCAGCCCCAGCCAGATGGTTGACGGGTCCTTGACCAGGTAGGGGCTCCAGTTGTTGAAAACCTGCAAGCGGCCCAGGCGCACGTCCTTTTCCTGGATGTAGATCCAGTTGTCGGGCGGCAGGTTGTTGGCTGAACCGGACTGGCCATGCGCCTTCATCTTCTTCACCAGCAGGCCAACCGTGAGAAAGTCACGGTAACGCAAGCCCTTGGCCACGCGCACCACCGCCTGCGCTGGCGCGGGCGTCATGCCGCCAATCAGGTCGCGCACCGGCATGGTGGAGAGCAGATAGTCGCAAGGCAGGCAAAAAGGCGCGCCGCTGTCCTGCTGCTGTCT
>JAKFXU010000458.1 GCA_021731215.1 Rhodoferax sp. | reverse complement strand
TGGCGCTGGGTAATGGCGGCCACCGCGACACCGGGTTTGCCGATGGTGGTCACCACTTTGAGCAGGGGTAGCTCGCGCCCCGCCGCAGCCCCCGACAAGACCTTGATGGCCGCGTGCGGCGCGGCCGCTGCGCTGGTTTGGGCGGCGGCAACCGCCACCGGCGCCGGTGCGGCAGCGGCCGGCGTGGCGCTGCCGGCCTTGGCGGCCAGGGTTTGCGCCACGGCCTGGCCCGGCGCGTCGGCGACAAACTTGATCTGGTATTTGCCGACTTCCACCGCATCGCCGTTGTGCAGCAAGTGCCGCTTGACCGCCCTGCCGTTGACGTAAGTGCCGTTGGTGCTGTCGAGGTCTTCCAGATAAACCTGGGTGCCGGCCATCTGCAACACCGCATGTTCGCCGCTGACCGCCAGATTGTCGATTACGATATCGTTATAGGGCCGCCGACCCAGGGTGGTTCGTTCCTTGGATAACTCGACTTCCTTGATGACAACACCGTCGATCGATACGATCATTTTCGGCATGGCCGACTCCTGTTCCTGAAACTTGTTACGCGATATCTCATGGCCTGCTAGGGCCCCAATATTCTCGATATTAAACCGCGTTGCGCGCAAGGCTCCCCAGCCTGGGTCAACAAGACCGAAATGTTGTCACGTCCGCCCCTGGCGTTGGCCAGGCCGACCAGTTGCTGCGCCAGGTGCGCCAGCGACCCGCCCTGGTGCAGAATTCCGGCGATGGCCGCCGCGTCGAGCATGTCAGAGAGCCCGTCTGAACACATCAGGTAGAGGTCGCCGGGCGCCAGCGGATGCTCATGGAGTTCGAGCCGCACCTCGGCCTCCACCCCCAGCGCCCGTGTCACCCAATTTTTGATGGGCGAGGTTGCGGCCTGGGCCGGCGTCAGCAAGCCGGCGTCAATCTGTTCCTGCAACAGCGAGTGATCGCGCGTGAGCTGCACCAGCGCCTGGCCGCGCCAGCGATAGCAGCGCGAATCCCCGATATGCCCCAGCAGCAGCCGGTCCGGCTGAAAAACACCCAGCACCAGGGTGGTCCCCATGCCGGTGTACTGCGGATTTGAACGGGCGGCCTGGAAAATGGCGCGATTGGCAGCGGCCACACTGGTCTCGATGGCGCGGCGCACCTGAGCGCCCGTGGCTTGCGGGCCGGCCTGCAACAGGCCGCGGGCCAGTTCTTCCTTGATCAAGGCGGTGGCCATGGCGCTGGCCACCTCGCCCGCGTTGTAGCCACCCATGCCGTCGGCCAACAGCGCCAGTTGCGTGGCCTGGTCAAACGCTAGCGCGTCTTCGTTGTTGGCCCGAACCCGGCCCGGATCAGTTTGTGCGCAGAATTCGAACTTCATGATGACAAGCCGTGCCCCACAAAATGCCCTTGGTGCGCTGGTGCGCGGGCAATTGCCGGCAGGCCAGGGCAATCACCACCGCGTTGTCACCGCCGAGCAAAATATCGATCATGATGATCTGGCCAACAGCAATCCAGAAGTGAGCGGTGAGAAATTCTTCCATGGTGTTCTTTCTCTATGAATGCCAGGGAGCATACAAACAACAAAGCCGGATTGTCCCTCAGGAAATCCGGCTTGCTATTGTGGGTAGCCGCAATCGGCGGCCCCGGCACGCCTTACAGCATGGCCTTGAGCAGCTTGGCCATTTCGGACGGATTGCGCGTGATCTTGAAACCGCACTCCTCCATCACCGCCAGTTTGGCGTCCGCGGTGTCGGCGCCGCCCGAGATCAGGGCGCCGGCGTGACCCATGCGCTTGCCGGCGGGCGCAGTAACCCCGGCGATAAAGCCGACGATCGGTTTTTTCATGTTGGCCTGGCACCAGCGCGCTGCTTCGGCTTCGTCCGGGCCACCGATTTCACCAATCATGATGACGGCATCGGTGTCGGGATCTTCGTTGAACAAGCGCATCACGTCGATGTGCTTGAGACCGTTGATCGGGTCGCCACCAATGCCGACCGCGCTGGACTGGCCCAGACCGATTTCGGTCAACTGCGCCACCGCTTCGTAGGTCAGCGTGCCGGAGCGGCTGACCACGCCAATGCGGCCCTTGCGGTGAATGTGACCGGGCATGATGCCGATCTTGATTTCTTCCGGCGTGATCAAACCCGGGCAGTTGGGGCCCAGCAACAGGGTTTTCTTGCCGCCAGCGGCTTCCTTGGCGCGCATCTTGTTGCGCACTTCCAGCATGTCGCGCACCGGGATGCCTTCGGTGATGCAAATCGCCAGGTCCAGATCGGCCTCGACGGCTTCCCAGATCGCAGCCGCAGCCCCCGCTGGCGGCACGTAGATGACCGACACGGTGGCGCCGGTTTGACCGGCGGCTTCCTTGACCGAGGCGTAAATCGGGATGTTGAAGATCGACTCGCCGGCCTTCTTGGGGTTGACCCCGGCCACGAAACAATTCTTGCCGTTGGCGTATTCCTGGCACTTCTCAGTGTGGAACTGACCGGTCTTGCCGGTGATGCCCTGGGTGATGACTTTGGTGTCTTTATTGATGAGGATCGACATGATGGTTCCTTAGGCGACGGCGTTGACGGCGGCCACCACTTTTTGGGCCGCATCGGCCATGGTGTCGGCGCTGATGATGGGCAGACCACTTTCGGCCAGCATCTTCTTGCCTAGTTCTTCGTTAGTGCCCTTCATGCGCACCACCAGCGGTACATTCAAATTGGTCGCCTTGCAGGCGGTGATGACGCCGGTGGCGATGGTGTCGCACTTCATGATGCCGCCGAAGATGTTGACCAGAATGGCCTTGACCTTGTGGTTCTTCAGCATGATCTTGAAGGCTTCGGTCACCTTCTCGGGGGTGGCGCCGCCGCCCACGTCCAGGAAGTTGGCGGGCTCGGCGCCAAACAGCTTGATGGTGTCCATGGTGGCCATGGCCAGACCGGCGCCATTGACCAGGCAGCCGATGTTGCCGTCCAGGCTGATGTAGGCCAGGTCAAACTTGCTGGCTTCGACTTCCGCCGGGTCTTCTTCGTCGAGGTCGCGGTAAGCGACGATCTCGGGGTGGCGGAACAGCCCGTTGGCGTCGAAATTGAACTTGGCGTCAATCGCCTTGATGTTGCCGTTGCCCTCCAAGATCAGGGGGTTGATCTCCACCAGCGAGGCGTCGGTGTCCATGTACACCTGGTAGATCTTTTGCAGCACGTCCACAGCTTGCGCCGTGGAGCCGGCCGGCACGCCGATGCTGTCGGCCAGCTTTTGGGCCTGGGCATTGGTCAGGCCGGTGGCCGGATCAACGATTTCAGTGAGAATCTTCTCGGGCGTGGAGTGCGCCACTTCCTCGATGTCCATGCCGCCCTCGGAGGAGACGATCATGGCCACGCGCTGGGTGGCGCGGTCGGTCACGGCCGAGACGTAGTACTCTTTCTTGATGTCGGCGCCTTCTTCGATCAGCAGGCGGCGCACTTTCTGGCCTTCGGGGCCGGTCTGGTGCGTGATCAGTTGCATGCCGAGAATTTCACCGGCGATTTGTCTGACCTCGTCGATCGAGCGCGCCAGCTTGACGCCGCCGCCCTTGCCACGGCCACCGGCGTGAATTTGCGCCTTGACGACCCACACCGGGCCACCCAGTTTTTGGGCGGCTTCCACCGCCTCTTGAACGGTGAAGGCCGCAATGCCGCGCGGCACCGGCACACCAGCTTGGCGCAAGATTTCCTTGCCTTGGTATTCGTGAATCTTCATGAGGACTCTCTCGGGAGGGGATGGTTTTTCTCCGGCCACTTCGCTTGTGGGCGTTGCGGCAGGCACTGGACAACACAGCCCATGAATGTATCATGTTGCAACGCACCAAACTTTAGCCAGGCTTACACGGCATCTTTAAAAACGCTGACAGAGGCTCACCATGCACAAGATATTCATTGACGGCGAAGCCGGCACCACCGGCCTGCAAATTCGCGAGCGCTTGCAAGCCATGCCCGGCGTCGAGTTGGTCAGCATCGCCCCCGAATTGCGCAAGGACGCCAACGTCAAGCGCGCCTTGATGGCGCAAGTGGACTTGGTGGTGCTGTGTCTGCACGACGAGGCGGCGATTGAATCGGTCGCCATGATCGACGCCATGGCCTTGGCCAGTGGCCAGCCTGGCCCCAAGATCATTGACGCCTCCAGTGCTCACCGCTGCGCGCCAGGCTGGGTATTTGGTTTTCCCGAGCTGGTGGCCGGGCACGGGCAGGCGGTGGCGCAGGCACGCCGCGTGACCAATCCGGGTTGCTACGCCACCGGCGCCATCGCGCTGATTCGCCCGCTGGTGGATGCGGGCCTGCTCCCGCCAGATTTTGCGCTCACCCTGCCCGCCGTCAGCGGTTATTCGGGCGGCGGCCGCGCCATGATCGAAGCCTACGAAAAAGGCACGGCGCCCGCGTTCGAGCTGTATGGCCTGGGTTTGAAGCACAAGCACCTGCCTGAAATCATGAAATACACCGGCCTGCTGCGGCGGCCGGTGTTCATTCCTGCGGTTGGCAACTTCAGGCAGGGCATGCTGGTGCAGTTGCCGCTGCATCTGGACCTGCTGCCGGGGCAGCCCAGCGCGCAAGACTTGCATGAGGCGCTGGCGAAACACTACACGGGCAGCGAATATGTCAGCGTGGAGGCCGCCACCGCCGACCACAAACTCGATGCGCTGGCGCTGGTCGACAGCAACAGGATGGAGTTGCGCGTGTTCGCCAACCAGGGCGCGCAGGATGGTTTCAGCCACGCGGTCTTGGTGGCAAGGCTTGATAACCTGGGCAAAGGCGCCAGCGGCGCCGCGGTGCAAAACCTCAAGCTGATGCTGGGGCTTTGACCAGGAGGGGCATCGACCAACCAAGGTTGTGCTGGCAAGCAAACGACGCCCCGCCTCAATTTTTCAACGCCTTGCGAAGTGCCTCCCTGACAAATTCAGGCAAGGTCTTATTCGCGTTTGTGGCTTTTGCTCGGGCGTCGTCATACTCAGCCACCGCTGCCCCGGCCCAGACAATATCAAGTCTGCGTTGCGCAAGCGTTGCGACATGACGGTAAGACTCGGGATAAGCCCAATAGCAAGTTCGACAAACGTTCGGGTTTTTAGCCTGAAGCCAATTCGGGCAGTGCTCACAAGACCATGACTTTGCCCGATTCGCGGAGCCACAGAGCAACATGAAATCGTCCGGTTGCTGGCTTGGATTGGATCCATCACCGGCTACTTCATAAGGAATACGATGGTCGATTTGCAGCTCGCGATCCGCCACTGGCTCCAGATAAATAAAACATCGAGCGCCATGGAGTTCGATCAACTTCATCTTGAGCTTGTTCGATAAAGCAGTTCTTCCAGCACGTTTGGAATAGCTTGCGCTGCCCCCTTCGTCAAACACATAGGCCCCGATACGCCTGCCATCAGGCCCTTCGATACGAATTGTTTTGAGAGCAATGCCATGCTCGCGCACGTCACGCGCTGCACGCGGTGGATGGTTATAGCCGTAGGTGGCTTTCAACTCATCGGTCGTAATCTGTCCGTGTGCCAGGATGTGGTCGATGACTGTTTTAGCACGCTTGGCCGTCACAGCCCTCGCTTTCTCAATGAACAGCTTCGAAAGTTTCGGCGTCATGCGAAGGGGGTGGGAATAAGGCTAATGAATCGGCTCGCTGGCTAGCGGCAAGTCTGCGCGGCGATCTCGTCAGACGCCGGATCAAAGGTTTTGACAAATACAAAGACTCAATCGTCACATCGTCGCGGCCCAGCAAGGTGGCCGTGCTGGAACGCCCGGCATCCAACTCCAGCCGCTCCAACCCCAGTCGCTGCGGAAGCGCTTGCCCGTAAACGCGATCCCCCAACTTGCCGTCATAGCTCACGATGTAGGAAAGACCCCGCTGGTTCATCGCGTCAAGTGACTCCACAAAGACCTCCAGCGCCAACCCCGACAGGTATCGACCATCGCGCTCGCCAGAGACGCCCTGATAAGGTGGGTCCATATAAATCAAATCGTGCTCGTTGGCGTCCTGTATTGCCAGTCTGTAATCCATGGAAGAAAAACGGCTTCGCCCTTTTAGCAAATACGAAACCCCAAATATATTGCGTTGCATGGTTTCGGGCCGCGTGCCCTTGCGGCGCTTATCTGGACTTTGATTGAACAAGCCATCCCGGTTGTAGCGCACCGCGCCTTTGATGCAACGAGCCAGCAAATACAGCAAGAGTTCTGGTTCTTGAGTCTGGTTGAATTGGTTGCGCACTGCGTTGAAGTGGGCCACGCTCTGTGCCGTCTCCTCGCCCTGATCCGCCCACACAGAACCGTAGATATCAGACGTGCATTGCGGATTCTCCACCATGCGTTGCAGCAGTTTGGCCAGCGGCTGATTCAAATCGTTAATGACAAAGCGCTGTGCCATCCCACATGCTGCCGCTGCAATGCTCATCGCGGCAGAACCGGCAAACGGCTCGTAAAGCGTTTGCACATTGTCTGGGAAATATTCGAGAATGCGCGCAGCCAAGTGGCGTTTGCTGCCCTGGTATTGAATCGGGTGCGGTAGTGCACTCATTTTGACCTCACTATTTGACAGGTTCAGATTATTGACCATGGCAACCCGATGCGGATTAATCGCCCGCAAACGGAACATCGTCCCTGCCCGACACCACACGCCGGATTGTTTCCGCGCCAAAACCGCGCGCGGCCAGAAACCGCATCTGCCGGGCGGCGGCTTGGGCATCGAGTGGCGGCGTGCCGAACTTTTTGCGCCAGACCGCCAGCGCGCGCTCGTGCTCGCTGGTCTGCAAACCGGCCAGCGCCGCACTGACGGCCTCGGGGTCCAGCCCCTTGCCTTGCAGTTCCTGCTGGATGCGGGCCGTGCCAAGTTTGGCGGCGCGCCGGTGCAGCACCGATTCGATCACCCGCTGCTCGCTGATAAAGCCTTTGGCCTGCAGCTCATCGAGCGCCTGGGCCAGCGTACCGGGCGTTTCTTCAAAGCGTTTGAGCTTGCGCTCGAGCTCGGCGCGCGAGTGCTCGCGAGCGCTGAGCAGGCGCAGGGCCCGGCCTTTGAGGGAGGGTTGGGCAAACGACATGGGGGGTCCGTCCACAAAGGGTGAGCTAGCCCCGGCCGGCGCGCACGGGTTGCGCTTGGTTACTGGCTTGCCACGATGATGGCAGGCCGGCTAAGCCGCTTTTTTGCTTGCGGCTTTGGTCTTGACCTCGGCCTCCACCGCACCCGGCAACAGGGGAATGCCGAGCGAGGCGCGCACCTTGTTTTCAATCTCCTGCGACAAGTCGGGGTTTTCGCGCAGGAACTCTCTGGCATTGTCGCGGCCCTGGCCGATTTTTTCGCCGTTGTAGGCGTACCAGGCGCCGGACTTGTCCAGAATATTGGCGGTCACGCCCATGTCGATGATCTCGCCGTGGCGGCTGATGCCTTCGCCGAACAGAATATCGAACTCGGCGGTCTTGAACGGCGGCGCCACCTTGTTCTTGACGACCTTGACCTTGGTCTCGTTGCCGATCGCCTCGTCGCCTTTCTTGATGGTGCCGATGCGGCGAATGTCCAGTCGCACCGATGCGTAGAACTTGAGCGCATTGCCGCCGGTGGTGGTCTCGGGCGAGCCAAACATGACGCCGATCTTCATGCGAATCTGGTTGATGAAGATCACCATGCAGTTGGTCTTCTTGATGTGGGCGGTGAGCTTGCGCAGCGCCTGGCTCATCAGCCGGGCCTGCAAACCCGGCAGGCTGTCGCCCATCTCGCCTTCGAGTTCGGCTTTGGGCGTCAGGGCCGCGACCGAGTCCACCACGATCAGATCAACCGCGCCGGAGCGCACCAGGCTGTCGACGATTTCGAGCGCCTGCTCGCCGGTGTCGGGCTGGGAAATCAGCAAGTCCTGCAGGTTGACGCCCAGCTTCTGGGCGTACTGGATGTCCAGTGCGTGCTCGGCGTCGATAAACGCGCATTGGCCGCCGATTTTTTGCATCTCGGCAATCACCTGCAGCGTCAGCGTGGTCTTGCCCGACGATTCCGGGCCGTAGATTTCGACCACGCGCCCGCGCGGCAGACCGCCGACGCCCAAAGCAATGTCGAGCCCGAGCGAGCCGGTGGAAACGACCTGGATGTCCTCGATCACCTCGCCCTCGCCCAGGCGCATGATGGTGCCCTTGCCAAATTGTTTTTCAATCTGGGCCAGTGCCACTTGCAGGGCTTTGGCTTTTTCGCTGCTGGCGGGGCTGGTGGTTTTGACGCTTGCGTCCATGAAATTCTCCTTGAATAGCGACGGCTGATGGGGCTTGGGGCCGGGTGCATCCTCTGGTTTTAATAACAGGCTGGATGCTTGAACAGTAGTTTATCTTGTCCGGTTCAAATCTGTAAACAGATTTTTTGATCAGTTTGGTTTACTATTTCCAACATGACTGAAGCGCTTGACACCCCCCTCACCCCGGCCCTCTCCCAAGGGGAGAGGGAGAAGACGGTCGCTGCGGGCGATCTCAGTCCGGGCTGGCGTCAAGCCCACCTGGGGCACTGGATGGGCCTGGCGCTGCAGCGCTTTGACAGCCGGGTGCTGGGTCTGATGGCGCGCAACGAAGAGGTGCCGCTGGCGCTGGCCAACCTGGCGGCGCGCGGGCGTTTGAGCGCCTCCCACATCCACATTACCCGCCATCTGGCGCTGGAGGGTTCGCGCCTGACCGAGCTGGCGCAGCGCGCCAACATGAGCAAGCAGGCGATGGGCAAGCTGGTCGAGCAATGCGAGGCCTGGGGCCTGGTCAGCCGCCGGGCGGATGCGCGCGATGCGCGCGCCCGGCGCATTGTGTTCACGCCGCTCGGGCTGGGCTGGCTGCGCGCCTTCGAGCAGGCGGTGGCGCAGGCCGAAGCCGAGTTGCGCGCAGCCGTGGGAGTCGAAGTGGCCGCCGTCATCGCCATCGGGCTGGAGGCTTATGCCGCATGAACCTCGGCCGCCACCTGGCAAAAACGGGCGGCGCAGCGCCGGCGCCTAGAATTGATTAAAACTGTGACGCTGGGCCGCCGGCCTGCGCCCCCCTAGGAGACCGACATGCGAATCCTGATTGCAGAAGATGACCAGGTGCTGGCCGATGGTTTGCTGCGCACCCTGCGCAGCTCGGGCGCCGCGGTGGACCACGTCGCCAGCGGTTCCGAGGCCGATGCCGCGCTGATGACCAACACCGAGTTCGATCTGCTGATTCTGGACCTGGGCCTGCCCAAAATGCACGGGCTGGAGGTGCTCAAAAGGCTGCGCGCGCGCGGCTC
>JAKFXU010000294.1 GCA_021731215.1 Rhodoferax sp. | reverse complement strand
GTACATGAGCATGTAGGCGAGGTAGTCCGGTTCCAGCAGGTCGTTGATGCCGACGACCTCGATGTCCTGGAAGTTCTGGACGGCGGCGCGGAACACCATGCGCCCGATTCGGCCGAAGCCATTGATGCCGATCTTGATGGTCATTTGGTCATTCTGAGGGGGTGAGAGGGAAGAACCTGTGCTGAGATGGAAGCTTGGCGGGCGGGCCGATTTGCAAGCACGAACTCGGCCACCTGTATCAGCCCGGGAAAGATGCGCTGCGGTCGCGCGTCGGCGATCGGCACTCCTGCGTTGTAGCCGTAAGGCACCGCCCAGTCGGCCACGCCGGCGTTGCGGGCTGCGTCGATGTCGGTGCTGGAATCGCCCACGTGCGCAGCGCGACGCGCGTCGCCGCCGAAGGAATCGACCACATGCCGCAGCACGCTCGCGTGGGGCTTCTTCTGCGGCAGCGAATCCCCGCCGACCACGAGCTCGAACAGGCCGTCGAGCCGAGTGGCCTCGAGCACCCGGCGTGCGTGGCGCAGCTCCTTGTTGGTCACGCAGGCGAGTCGAACGCCGGCATCCTTGAGCCGTGTCAGCGCCTCGTGTGCGCCGGAGTAGGGCACCGCCGAGCTGCCGATCGTGGCGGTCAGGTAGTACTCGAAACTTTTGAGCACGGCTTCGACTGGGGCCGTGTCAGCCAGCGCCGGGTGCGCGAGGTACAGGCGGGCCAACAGCTTGAGCATCAGCTGGCGGGAACCTTCGCCGATGAGGAAGGTGATCTCCGAAGCGGGACGACGCGCGATGCCATGAAATTCGAGCGCGAGGTTTACCGCCTCCGCGATCTCGTCGGCGGTATCGACGAGCGTGCCGTCGAGGTCGAAACTGATGATGTCGTAGATCATGCCGGGCTCAGTCGCTCAAACGCACAAGGTGCCGCGCTTCATCGCAGCAGCCGTGAACCAGGTTGGCCAGCCGGTCCGCCGTGAGTCCGAAATGATCAAACACCTCAGAAGCCGGGGCCGATTCGCCATAGCTGTCCACGCCGAGGGAGGCGACGCAGCCGTACTGGCCCCACCATCGGGTGACGCCGGCCTCGACACCGATCCGAGGCAACCCCTTGCCGAGCACGGCCTCGCGATACTCCGTCTTCTGGCGATCGAATAGCGTCGACGACGGGATCGACACCACACGAACGGGCAAATGGCGCGCGTCCAGCAGCTCCTGTGCCGCCATTGCGGTCGATACTTCGGAGCCGGTGGCAAGGATGACAGCGGTCGCGTTTGCACGATCACTCAGCACGTACCCACCGCGGCGGATATCGAGCACTTGTTCCGGGCTGCGCGCTTGGGCTGGCAGTGTCTGTCGCGAAAGGAGCAGCGCGCTCGGCCGATCCGTTGTCGATAGCGCCTGCACCCAGGCCACGGCGGTCTCCGCCTCGTCGCAGGGACGCCATACCTCCAGGTTTGGGATCAGACGCAGGCTGGCCGCGTGCTCAACGCTTTGGTGCGTGGGTCCGTCTTCGCCGAGACCGATCGAGTCGTGAGTGAAGACGTGGATCACGCGCTGTTTCATAAGCGCGGCCATGCGGATAGCATTTCGACTGTAGTCGCTGAAGGTCAGGAACGTGCCGCCATAAGGGATGAAGCCGCCATGCAATGCGATCCCGTTCATCACGGCCGCCATCCCGAACTCGCGGACGCCGTAGTTGATGTGGCGGCCTCCCTTTTTTCCCCCGCGCACAGCGCCGCAGCCGGGGAATTCAGTCAGATTGGATCCAGTCAAGTCGGCACTGCCGCCCAATAGCTCCGGAACGGCGGGGGCTAGCGCGGCCAGCATGTTCTGCGATGCCTTGCGCGTGGCGAGCGGCTCGCGGCCCTGGCCAAACCGCGTCATCGCGGACAGGGCGGTCTCTGCGAAGTCATTCGGCAGTTCGCCCGACATCCGCCGCACAAACTCTCCAGCCAGGGCCGGGTACTCGGCCCGATAGGCTGCAAAGCGCCGTGCCCAATTGACCTCGCGCGATTCGCCGAGCTTGCGCCCGTCCCAGCGTGCATACAGCTCTGTCGGTATCTCGAACGGTGCATGCGGCCAGGCGATGGCTTCGCGGGTGTTCCGGATTTCGTCGGTCCCCAGGGGCTCGCCATGCGCCTTGGCTGTGCCGGCCCGCTCGGGCGAGCCCTTACCGATAGTGGTACGGCAAACAATCAGAGTCGGTTTGTCCGTGCTCTCCTTGGCGACGGCGATCGCTTGGCCCGTGGCGACCACGTCATGGCCGTCCACGGGCCCGATGACATTCCAGCCGTAGGCACGGAAACGTGCCGCCGTGTCATCGACAAACCATCCGCCCACCGGGCCATCGATCGAGATGCCGTTGTCGTCGTACAGCGCGACAAGCTTGTTGAGCTTCCAGGCGCCGGCCAGCGAGCAGACTTCGTGGCTGATGCCCTCCATCAGGCAACCATCACCGAGAAATACGTAGGTGTGGTGATCCACGATGCTGTGGCCGGGCCGGTTGAACTCGTCGGCCAACAGTTTCTCGGAAAGTGCGAAGCCCACTGCATTGGCGAGGCCTTGGCCAAGCGGCCCCGTCGTCGTTTCCACTCCCGGCGTTATGCCCGCCTCGGGATGCCCCGGCGTCTTGCTGTGCAGCCGGCGGAAGCGCTTCAGTTCGTCCAGCGGCAGTGCATAGCCGGTCAGGTGCAGCAGCGCGTACAGCAGCATCGACGCGTGCCCATTGGAAAGGACGAAGCGATCACGGTCGATCCACCTGGGATTCGCCGGGTTATGCCGCAAGTGGCCATGCCACAGGGCCACGGCCATCTCGGCCATGCCCATGGGCGCGCCCGGGTGCCCGGAGTTGGCCTGTTGGACGGCATCCATGGCCAGTGCCCGAAGGGCATCGGCCATTTCGTTGCGTTTGCCGTTGTCGGGGCGCAGCACGCGCTCGATAGACGATGAACTCATGGTTGGCCTCGCGAAGGAATAGAGATTGGCGGGACGGACCTCACAGGGGCGCTCAGCGCGGCCTTGCGGCGCTCCATCATTCGCCAGATGAAGGGGGTGAATATCAGTTGCATCGCCAACTCCATCTTTCCACCCGGCACGACGATCGTGTTGGCGCGCGACATCCACGAGTTGTTGATCATGTTGAGCAGGTACTGAAAGTCGATGCCCTTCGGATTGGCGAAGCGAATGACCACCATGCTCTCGTCGGCCGACGGGATGTCGCGGGCAATGAACGGGTTGGAGGTATCGACCACGGGTACACGCTGGAAATTGACGTGCGTGTGCGTAAACTGCGGACAGATGTAGTGCAGATAGTCGGGCATGCGGCGCAGGATCGTGTCGGTCACCGCTTCGGTGCTGTAGCCTCGCTGCGTCTTGTCGCGGTAGAGCTTCTGGATCCACTCCAGATTGATCACCGGTACGACACCGATCAGCAGGTCGGGATGCCGTGCAACGTCCACTTCCGGCGTTACCACCGCGCCGTGCAATCCTTCGTAGAACAGCAGGTCGGTACCCTTTGGCAGGTCTTCCCAGGGCGTGAAGGTCCCGGGGTCCTGCTTGAAGGGCGCTGCCTCCTCATGGTCGTGCAAGTACTTGCGGCTGCGACCGGTGCCGGTGGCCGCGTAGTCACGAAACAGTGCTTCCAGCTCGGAGAACAGGTTGTTCTCGGCGCCGAAGTGGCTGAAGTTCTTGTTGCCCGCCCGCTCGGCCTCGGCTTGGCGAGATTTCATCTCTTTGCGGTCGTAGCGATGAAAGCTGTCCCCCTCAATGATGGCGTCGTTGACCGATTCGCGGCGGAAGATGTTCTGGAAGGTGCGGGTGACCGATGTGGTACCGGCACCGGACGAGCCGGTTATGGCGATGATGGGGTGGCGTTCAGACATGGCGTGTCCTCGAGAAACATTCACTCAATTGCGGAACAAGCTGCGCTCCGCGAACAGCGGGCTTTCGAAATCGAGCTTTGCAGGCTCGCAGTGGTATCTCTCGATGCGCTCGACTTCCTGTTTTGAACCGAACACCAAGCCGATGCGCTGGTGCAGCGACGTGGGTTGCACGTCCAGCATCGGCTCGCGCCCGGTGCTGGCGCGCCCCCCGGCCTGCTCCATGAGGAAGGCGATCGGGTTGGCCTCGTACAGCACGCGCAGGCGGCCGTGCTTGGTCAAGTCCTTGGTATCGCGCGGGTACAGGAAAACGCCACCCCGCATGAGGATGCGGTGCGCCTCGGCCACCATCGAGGCGATCCAGCGCATGTTGAAGTCCTTGCAACGCGCTCCGGTCCTGCCGGCCAGGCACTCGTCTACGTAGCGTTTGACCGGTGGTTCCCAAAAACGGCTGTTGGAAGCGTTGATCGCGAACTCCTGCGTGTCGACCGGCACCTGGACGTGCGGATGGGTCAGCATGAATTCGCCCAGGTTCGGGTCGAGCGTGAAGCCAACTACGCCGTTGCCCACTGAGAGCATCAACATGGTGGTTGGGCCATACAGCGCATAGCCGGCGGCCACCTGGCACATGCCGGGTTGCAGGAAGTCGGCTTCGGTCACGTCGCGACCACTATCGATCACGTCCTGCGGCGCGCGCAGCACGCTGAAGATGCTGCCGACCGAGACGTTCACATCGATGTTGCTCGAGCCGTCGAGCGGGTCGAACAGCAGCAGGTACTTGCCCCGCGGAAGCTGCGCCGGGATCTGGTAGGGCTCGTCTATTTCTTCCGACGCCATGCCCGCGCAATAGCCACCCCATTCGTTGATGCGGGTGAAGACCTGATTGCTGATGACATCCAGCGGCTTCTGCGTTTCTCCCTGCACGTTGACGTTGCCGCCGGACTCGCCTCCTTGCCAGCTCACCGCGCTGCCGAGGTCGCCAAAGGCCACGGTCCGCGCGATCGCCTTGCACGCGAGTGCCACATCGAGGATCAGCGCGTTGAAATCGCCGCTGGCACCTGGAAAGCGCCGGCGCTGTTCGATCAGGTATTGAGTGAGCGTGGATCGGTGGGATAGGGGCATGGTGACCTTTAGGGTTGTCGGTGCGGTTCAGCGCGGAGCCGCCGCATGCCAGGCGTGCAGGTCCGCCAGCGTCGTATCCTGCAGGCTGGGCAGGACGCGCAACGCGCGCGCGAAGTCGTGATGCGCCGTGAAAGCGTTGGGAGTCACGATTGTCGGCAGGCCAGCGCTTATGGCTGCATTGAGGCCGTTGGCGGAATCCTCGAAAGCCAGGCACTCTGTCGCGGGCAGCTGCATTCGGTGCAGGGTCTGCAAATACACTTGGGGATGCGGCTTCTTGCGGGGTGCCGTCGAGGCGTCTTCAACGATCTGGAAGATGTACTTCCAGTCCGGACCGATCGCCGACCGCATCAAGGCTGCGACGTTGACTGGCGACGTGGTGGTTGCGATGGCCAGGCGCAGACGGGCCTTGGAGGCCATCTCGATCAGGCGCAGGACACCGGGACGCAGTTGCACGGCACCGTCCTGCACCGCGCGTTCATAGGCTGCGGTCTTGAGGTCATGGATACGCTGAACCGTATCGGCGAATGCGCCGGCTTGGATGGCCTTGATGTCGCCGTGGACCTGCGTCCAATAGTGCGTGATGCGCTCCTTGCCTCCGGAGATCTCCAGCAGACGGGTGTAGAGCGGCTCGTCCCAATGCCAGTCGAGGCCAGCCTCGGCAAAGGCGTGGTTGAACGCGGCTCGGTGGGCACTCTCGGTGTCCGCGAGGGTGCCGTCGACGTCGAAAATCAGCGCGCGCAATGGAACGGGCTTCATGGGGCGTCCCTTTCGGTATTGGCGAACACCCGGCTGGCCAGGATGTCGCTGGCGGCGATGGTGCTGAGATCCTCGGCGCTCAAGGGGCTGTCGCGGTCGGCATACAGCCGGCTGGCCTGGCGCAGGCGGGCGCGATCGAGTGCGTTGCGCACGCTGCGCGCGTTCGCGAAATGCGGCTGGGCGATTCGCCGTTGCAGGTAACTGTCGAACGCTACGCGCGCTTCTGCGCCAAACCGGTAATGCGTGGCCTCCAGCATGCGGTCGGAAATCTGCAGCAGCTCAGGCGTCGAGTAGTCGGGGAAGTCGAGATGGTGCGCGATGCGTGAGCTCATTCCGGGGTTGGACTGAAAGAAGGTATCCATCCGGTCCTTGTAGCCGGCCAGGATGACGACCAGGTCGTCACGATTGTTCTCCATCACTTGCAGCAGGATCTCGATCGCCTCTTGGCCGTAGTCGCGCTCGTTCTCGGGTCGGTACAGGTAATACGCCTCGTCGATGAAGAGCACCCCGCCCATCGCCTTCTTCAACACCTCCTTGGTCTTGGGCGCGGTGTGGCCGATGTACTGGCCCACCAGGTCGTCCCGCGTGACGCTGACCACGTGACCTTTGCGCACATAGCCCAGGCGGTGCAGGATCTGCGCCATGCGCAGTGCCACCGTGGTCTTGCCCGTGCCGGGGTTGCCGGTGAAGCACATGTGCAGCGAAGGCGCGTGCGCGGCCAGGCCGTGCTGGGCCCGCAGCTTGTCGATCACCAGCAGCGCGGCGATGTCGCGGATGCGGCTCTTCACCGGCGCCAAGCCGATCAAATCGCGGTCGAGCTCGTCCATCACCGACTCGACCTGGCTTTGCGCCAGCACCGCGGCGACCGTGCGTGCGGGCTCGGCCGGCGGCGCGGGCGCCGCGGCGGTGGGCGCGGCGCTGCCGGGAATCGAGTACAGCGGTGCGTTCATAGGGCGTCGATCAGGCGCCGTAGCGCTCGCCTTCGGACTTGTCGGTGGCGTAGCTGTGCACGGTGTACTGAATCTGACGACCACCGATCTCCTGGCGAGCCAAACCGAAGCCGGGCTCCGCCTTCGGCCGGTTGACGATGTACGACATGCGCGGCGACTCGACGCCCTGCGTCGAATCGAACGCCGTCACGCGCACATAGTGGTTCGGGAAAGTCTTGCGGCAGGCGTTGATCTCTTTCAAGATGCCCGCCGGGTCCTTCAGGTCGAACATCGGGTTGCCGTACATCTCCCAGTACGTGTTGCGCGGGTGCGGGTCGTCGGTGTATTCGACGCCCACGGCCCAGTTGCGCTCGAGCGCGTACTCGATCTGCGCCGTGATCTGCTTGTCGGTCAGGTCGGGCAGGTAGGAGAATTGGCCCTGCGTGATGCGGTTGCCGTGGTTGGTCATCATGGTCGTTGCTCCTTAGTTGGCCGCCGTCGCTGTGACGGCGAAGTCGGCGGTGTCGGTGGATTCGTAGTTGAAGCTGATGTCGCCCCAGGTGTCGATGGCGGCCTTCAGCGGCGAGCACCACTTGGCGGCGTCCTTCAGGATTTGCGGGCCTTCGTTCCAGATGTCGCGGCCTTCATTGCGCGCCAGTACCATCGCTTCGAGCGCCACGCGGTTGGCGGTGGCGCCGGCCTGAATGCCCATCGGATGGCCGATCGTGCCGCCGCCGAATTGCAGCACCACGTCGTCGCCGAGGTAAGTCAGCAGCTGGTGCATCTGACCGGCATGGATGCCGCCCGAGGCCACCGGCATGACTTTGTTCAGCGATGCCCAGGGCTGCTCGAAGAACAGGCCCTTCTCCAGCTGCATCGGCGTGTGCGTGTCAAGCAGCGTGTCATAGAAGCCGCGGATCATCATCGGGTCGCCTTCCAGCTTGCCGACCACCGTACCGGCGTGGATGTGGTCCACGCCGGCCATGCGCATCCACTTGCAGATGACGCGGAAGTTCATGCCGTGGTTCTTCTGCCGCGAGTAGGTGCTGTTTCCTGCCCTGTGCAGGTGCAGGATCATGTCGTTCTTGCGCGCCCACGCGGCCATGCTCTGGATCGCGGTGTAGCCGATCACCAGGTCGATCATGATGATCACGCTGCCCAGGCTCTTGGCGAACTCGGCGCGCGCGTACATCTCTTCCATCGTGCCGGCAGTGACGTTGAGGTAGTGACCCTTGACCTCGCCGCTGGCCGCACTCGCCTTGTTGACTGCCTCCATGCAATACAGGAAGCGGTCGCGCCAGTGCATGAAGGGCTGCGAGTTGATGTTCTCGTCGTCCTTCATGAAATCGAGGCCGCCCTTCAGTCCTTCATAGACGACGCGGCCGTAGTTGCGGCCCGACAGGCCGAGCTTGGGCTTGGTGGTCGCACCCAGCAGCGGGCGGCCGAATTTGTCGAGGCGCTCGCGCTCGACCACCACCCCGGTGGCCGGGCCCTGGAAGGTCTTCAGGTAGGCCACCGGAATGCGCATGTCTTCCAGCCGCAGCGCCTTGACCGCCTTGAAGCCGAACACGTTGCCGATGATCGACGCGGTAAGGTTGGCGATCGAGCCGCCCTCGAACAGGTCGATGTCGTAGGCGATGTAGGCAAAATACTGGGCCTCGGTCTTGGTGCCCGCGCCGGTGTTGGGCACCGCATCGACGCGGTACGCCTTGGCGCGGTACAGGTCGCAGGCGGTCAGGCGGTCGGTCCATACCACCGTCCAGGTGGCGGTGGACGACTCGCCGGCCACGGCGGCTGCACATTCTTCGGAGTCCACGCCTTCTTGCGGCGTGATGCGGAACATGGCGATGAGGTCGGTGTCCTTGGGTACATAGTCCGGCTGCCAGTAACCCATTTGTTTGTATTTCAGAACGCCAGCGCTATAGCGCTTCTTCGCGTCGGTAATCACGCCTTCGTCAACGAGTTGGTTCACAGGGGCCCCTTAGGCAGTTGAATGATGGGTGGACTGTAGAATCCGGATAGAGTAAGGTAAAGTCAGACTTTCTTTGGTTTCACCTAAGTTATTGCTTAACCATGAACGTGACGTTCCGCCAGTTGCGCGTTTTCGTCGAGGTCGTGCGCCGGGGCAGCGTGCTGCGCGCCGCAGAAGCGCTGCACCTCACGCCGCCAGCCGTGTCCATGCAGATCAAGGAAATCGAGTCTCAGGTCGGACTGCCGCTGTTTGACCGCGCAGGGCGGCAGCTGTCCTTGTCCACTGCCGGGGAATACTTCATCGTCTATGCGCGGCGCCTACTCGGCACGCTGAAGGAGGCCGACGACGCCATGGCGCGCTTCAAGGGCGCCGAATCGGGCGTGCTGACGATCGGCATGGTCAGCCCAGCGAAGTACTTCCTGCCTCGGTTGCTGGCACAGTTTCAAGCCGCGCATCCCGCCGTGCAGGTGCGGCTGCGTCTGGGCAATCGCGAGCAGCTAGTGGCGCTGATGCAGGCCCATGAGGTGGATATGTCGGTGATGGGCCGGGCGCCCAAGGAATGGCCCAATCGTGCCGAGCCGTTCGCCGCACACCCGCACGTGCTGGT